>NZ_JBEIAB010000017.1:0-102184 GCF_040240345.1 Brenneria sp. g21c3
GTCGCCCTGAACCGTTTCCCAGATCCATAGGCCGCAGGCTTCAATTTTTTTCTTTCCCTGTGAAAACCAGCTATCGGGCGCGGCGGTAAAAAACGCCAGTGCGTGAGTGAGTTGCTGTCCCATCAGTTATTGCCTCCTGTTGTCGTACCCGACCATATATCAGACTCATCCAGCATCGATCGCCATGGCTCCCACAGCGGCTCGGGTTTGGGCGGCGGCAGTTCGTAACGCACGTTGCCGGGTTCGTCCGGTAGGTTTTCATGCCGCGCATAACCCTTTTCGTCCAACCGCCCCGTTATTACCGAGCCGCTTTCAAACGTCAGGGTATAAGCCGCGTGCGCGACGGGCGACAGCCGCTGAAACTGCGTCACCACCCCGTGAACCGAACGCGGCGGCGTGACGTCAGGCAGCGTGATGCCGCCCAGTTGCCTGCCCGGCGGATTGAAGGTAAAGGCGGCGGCCAGCAACAGCCCCTCGCTGACGCTGAAGGACTCCACGTCCAGGCCGGCGCAGCCAAAAACGGACAGTTGATAGCGGGCGAACGTGGCGGTTAACGAAGAAAAAGACGAGGGTATGGCGAAATTGCGCTCCATGCGGTTTCCTTTTCATGTCCATTGAGGAATTTTATGGCGCGCATTATGCCGAAAATATGATCAGATCGGCAAGGGGTTTTGATGAAGAAATATTTAAAATATGATTAAAAATCAAATTATTATCATGTAAATAATATTAATCATCACTATTATTAATGTAAGTGTATAAACGAAAACAATGGAATCTCATTCTGATGATAAGAAGGTTAATAACAACGCGCTACGCGAGGATAACGAACATAGCTGGGAGAGTAAGATTTTGTCGTGAGGGAGTGATCATCAAATTCAGGCGCGGCTCCCGCGCCTTATTCTTGCTATTCTTTCGCTGAACCACTGTGTGAATCAGCAAGTTCGGGCAGCAAAGGCAAATAAGCGCGAACACAAAGCCCGCCGCGTTCGCTGGTGCTGATATCCAACGCGCCGTTATGGGCATCAATAATTCGTTGCACAATCGCCAGCCCCAACCCCGTGCCGCTGGTGGTGCGCGCGCTGTCGCCCCGTACAAACGGCTGGAACAGGTGCTTTAACTGCTCGGGGTCAATTCCCTCGCCGTCATCCTCCACCTGAAACCAGGCGCGCTGCAATTCCCGGCCGGTACTGACCTTTATCCATCCGTTGCCGTAACGGGCGGCGTTGACCACCAGATTAAGCGCGGCGCGCTTAATCGACAACGGACTGACGCGGACGAGCAGTTCGCCCTCGCAGAACTCACTGTCGATCTGACGTTCATAACCGCTTTCATCGGCCACGACCTCGCCCATGATGGCATTGAGGTCGGCGACCTCCGTCTGCATTTCCTGGCCGGTGCGCAAATAGTCGATGAACTGTTCAATAATCGCATTGCACTCTTCAATGTCTTTATTGATGGATTCAGCCAGATAATCATCGTTCTTGTTCATCATCTCCGTCGCCAGACGGATGCGCGTCAGCGGCGTACGCAGGTCGTGGCTGACTCCCGCCATCAGCAGGGTGCGATCGTCAGCCAGCAGCTTCACGCCGGACGCCATCTGATTAAAGGCGCGGGTGACCGAACGCACTTCCGAGGCGCCATACTCACGCAACGGCGGCGGAATAATCCCTTTCCCAACCTGTAAGGCCGCGTGTTCCAGCTCAACCAGCGGTCGGTTCTGTACGCGAATAAACAGCCAGGCGCCGCCAATCACCAGCAGCATGATCGCCAGCGTATAGCGGAAAAGCGGAGAAAAATCCCCCTGATGAATTTCGGTTAACGGCACCCGCACCCAGATATCCGGCGACAGCCAGGTTTTCAACCACACGACCGGGGTATTTTTGCTTACCTCAACCCGCACGTCGGTGGGACCGCCCAGCTGTTGCGCCATCTGCTGGCTCAAAAACTTGTAATGCTGAGCCCAACGCAGGCCGCTCTCCTCCGCCGCGGCATTGGTATATAACGAAATACCCAGCTCACGGTAAATCTCACGTCGGAACGCCGGCGGCACTTCAAGCGTCGTGCCGTCCTCCAGTTGCAGGCTGTCGGTCATCAGCATTCTTACCTCGTAGGCCAGCACCTTATTGAACTGCTGCAAACTCGGTAAAATGGCGAAATTCAGCACCACCAGATAGGTGGTCACCAGGCTGACGAACAACAGCGTGACAATCAGTAACAGCGTCCGGGCAAATGAGCTGCGCGGAGAGAAGCGCCATCGCCTCATGCTTTACTGCCGTCCGGCACAAAGACGTAGCCCAGACCCCAAACCGTCTGGATATAGCGCGGGTGCGCCGGATCTTCTTCCACCATGCGGCGCAAACGGGAAATCTGCACGTCGATGGAACGCTCCATCGCGCTGTATTCGCGGCCGCGCGCCAGATTCATCAGCTTGTCGCGCGACAGCGGTTCCCGCGGATGGCTGACCAGGGCTTTAAGCACCGCGAACTCGCCGCTGGTCAACGGCATTGGCTCGTCATCACGGAACATTTCACGCGTTCCCAGATTCAGCTTGAATTTGCCGAACGCGATGATCGCCTCTTCCTGCGAGGGCGCGCCCGGCAGTTCATTGGCCTGACGGCGCAGCACCGCGCGAATGCGGGCCAGCAGTTCGCGTGGGTTAAACGGCTTGGGAATATAATCATCCGCGCCGATTTCCAGACCGACGATACGGTCGACTTCTTCCCCTTTCGCCGTCACCATGATGATGGGCATAGGGTTGCTTTGGCTGCGCAGACGGCGACAAATAGACAGACCGTCTTCCCCCGGCAGCATCAGGTCCAGCACCATCAGGTGAAAGGACTCGCGGGTCAATAAACGATCCATCTGTTCAGCATTGGCAACGCTACGTACCTGAAAACCCTGTTCGGTAAGATAACGTTCCAGCAGCGCGCGCAGACGCATGTCGTCATCTACAACCAGAATTTTATAGTTCTCTTGCATTCTCTTTCTCCAAAGGCGTAATAGCGCCGATGCCGCTATTGTTCAGAAACACACGAATTACTGACAGTCGTTTCTGGTATACATTCTAGGCAAAATTGTTACAAAGCATATTAAAATTCGTGTAATCAATCATTTCCTGTGACGTCTTGCCGTTACCTTGCCATAAATCCACCGCTATTCGCTATGCGAAGTCATGGCTCCAGCGTTATAGCGCTCACGAAATGCGTTAAATTCCGGCAAAATCATGCTAACCGATAGGGTTTGAAGACGTCAGACGAACGCACCCCGTCAGCTTATCCAGGCAAGCCCGGGAAACCAATATATCGGCAAGACTTGATATAATGTTCGCGAGTTCCCCAAATAGCATGAGATTGAGAACGAGTGAAAACAAAACTGATCACCCGCGAAGGATATAATAAGCTCAAGGCAGAACATGACCATCTCTGGAATGTGAAACGGCCCGAGATAACCAAAATTGTGTCGTGGGCGGCCAGTTTGGGAGATCGCTCTGAAAACGCCGATTACACCTACAACAAGCGTCTGTTGCGCCAGATCGACCGGCGCGTCCGATACTTAAGAAAGTGTCTGACCGAACTACAGATCGTCGACTATTCCCCTCAGCAGGACGGGAAAGTCTTCTTCGGCGCCTGGGTGGAGATTGAAAACGAAGAGGGTCAGGTAAAACGCTTTCGCATCGTCGGCCCGGATGAAATCTATGGTGAATCAAAGGATTATATTTCCATTGATTCGCCAATGGCGCGCGCGTTGTTGAAAAAGGAGGTCGACGAAGAGTTTACCGTCAATACGCCGGACGGTCTCAGGCAGTGGTTCGTCAATGCGATAACCTATACCAGATACGAAGAAGAATAGCGCGCGTCACGGCAATCATTCATTCCGCCTGCGCATTCGCAGCCAGGCGGCGTTAATGAGGAAATAATGTGAATATTATTTCTACGCTGACATAAAGGTGTCACCTCCATCCCTTACTTTTGGCAACGGTGGGTTACGGAGAACGACTTATGTTTAGCTTAGATGCCATTTTGCAAGATCTTGCCCCGCATCGCCATACGCCACCCTGGCAGAAAACCGTATTGCGTTCTCTGCTATTTGAAAATGAAATCCAGCAATTCGCTCAACGCTATCCGCATTTGAAAGGGTTGGATCTGGTTGAACAGATCCTCGACCATTTCAACTTCGCCTGTGAGATGGTCGAAGGGGATTTAGAAAACATTCCCAGTCAGGGCCCCGTGGTGCTGGTGGCGAATCATCCGATCGGTTCTCTCGACGGTCTGGCGTTGCTGCGCACGGTCGCTGGCGTCAGGCCCGATGTTCGTATCGTCGCCAGCCAGCTGCTCGCCTACGTTGAGCCGCTGAAAAACCTGTTCTTCCCGGTTGATAACTTCAATAACCGCACCAAACGCCGGCAGATTACCGCCATACAACAGCATTTGGATCACGACGGCGCGATTATTGTGTTCCCGGCCGGCGAGGTTTCCAGAATCAGCCTGCGGGGGATCCGCGACGGTCGCTGGCACAGCGGTTTTATCCGCATGGCCGGCAAAGCCCGCGCGCCGATCGTTCCCATACATATCAGCGGACGCAACAGCGTCCTGTTTTATTGCACCTCTCTTATCTACCGGCCGCTATCAACGCTGCTGCTGGTCAGGGAAATGTTTCATCAGGCCGGACACAGACTCAAGATCCGCATCGGCGCGCAGATTCCCTACGCCGGTTGGAGCCAGGGCCACCTACCGACTCACGATCTGGCGGCGCGTTTTCGCCGTCATGTTTACCGGCTGGGAAAAGGAAAACCCGGCTGTTTCGCCGCAGAAAAGCCTATCGCGCTGGCCGAGGATCGCGTGCTGTTAAAACATGCGCTGGCCGATTGCGAAACATTGGGCACCACGCCTGATGGTAAAAAGGTGTATCTGTATCGCCGGGGGGCGGAGGATTATGCGCCGCTGCTGCGCGAACTGGGACGACTGCGGGAAATCGCCTTTCGCGCAGTGGGCGAAGGCTCGGGCCAGCGGCGCGATCTGGATAGCTATGACGACGACTATCTGCATCTGATTCTGTGGGATGAGAATGCATTGGAAATCGTCGGCGCCTATCGCTTTATTCCCACGGCGGAGCAAATCGCCAGGAAAGGGAAAAACGGCCTGTACAGCCACAGCCTGTTCCATTACGGCGAAGAGATGCACCCGATCCTGGCATCCGGCATCGAACTCGGGCGCAGCTTCATCCAACCCAAATATTGGGGCAAACGGGGACTGGACTACCTCTGGCTGGGTATCGGCGCCTATCTGGCGCGCTATCCGCAGTGCCGCTATCTGTTCGGTCCGGTATCCCTGTCCGGCACGCTGCCGCCGGCGGCGCGGGATTTACTGATCGCATTTTACCGGCTGCATTTTGCGCCCGGCCAACCGCTGGCCCGCTCGCGCCGCCCTTATCCCGCATCGCTGCCCGATGTGCTGCAACAGTTTGCAGGCACTGATTACCAGCAGGATTTAACCCGGCTGAAAAGTATGCTCAGCAATATGGGATGCGGCATCCCCACGCTTTACAAACAGTATTCGGAACTCTGTGAACATGGCGGGGTGCAGTTCATTGATTTCGGTATCGATCCGGATTTCAATCACTGCATCGACGGATTGGTGTTAGTCGATCTCCGGCAGCTAAAACCGTCTCGCCATCAGCGTTACATCGCGCCTTTCATCCAGGCCAACGACGACGCCGATACGCAGCAGAAAAATTAAGACTACGCGACCGCTTCGGCGAGCCTGATCTGATGACGCGACAGGCTGCGCCGGATAAACTCTCCGCCCGTTCCAGCCGTAAATAGCAAACATCGCATTAGCAAAAAAACAGATAAGAAAACACCAAATTCATTGTTTTCAACCCATATCCCGCATGCTTGAATCGTCGATACGGTTTTCTCATCATCGCACCAATAGAATATTTCTATTATTTATCAGGATATAAAAAATGAAATGGCGTATCCCCACATTACTTTTTTCTGCCGTAGCCTTAATGAGTACCTTTACCGCACAGGGAGCCGACGCCGATAAAACACTGAAGCTGGGTTTTAATCCCGGCCCGTATAAAGAACAGTTTACTCAGGGGGTGGCGCCTTATTTACAACAGAAAGGCTATAAAATTGAATATCTTGATTTCAGCGACGGCATCCAGGTTAATCATGCGGTCAATACCGGGGATATCGACGCCAATATTATGCAGCACCCGGTATACCTGCAATCGGTAAACCAACGTCTGGGCATTGAGAATGTGGGCATCGTACAGGTGCCGACGCCGCCGATGGGGCTCTACTCCCAAAAACATCAGCGGGTGGATAAACCGGCGCCCGGCACCGTGATCTCGGTACCCAACCAGCCGTCGAACGAATATCGGGCGGCGCTGCTGTTGCAGGATTTAGGCTGGCTCAAGATTGCGGATAATGCGGAGCCGGCGACGTTCTCACAGAAAAACATCAGTGAAAACCCGTATAAAATCATTTTGAAAGAGATGGATAACGCGCAACAGGTGCGGGCATTGCCGGATGTCGACTACGGCGCCATTCAGGGCAATTTTGCGGTATCGAGCGGCATCAAGCTGAATTCCGCGCTGCAACTTGAGAACCCCACGCAGGGTTTTATTAACGTGGTGACGGTCGCCGGCAGAAATAAAGACGCGCAATTCGCCAAAGATATTATTGCCGGTTACCACTCGGCGGAATTTAAACAATACATCCAAAGTCATTCGCAGTATGACGGTTATCTGTTGCCCGATTATTTAAAGTAATGCTCCGGCGGAAGTTCATGAGTGAAAAATAATGATTGAGCTGAGAAATGTGAGTAAAACTTTTCAGCGTAAAGGGATCGCCGTTAACGCATTACAGGATATTCATTTACGCATAGAGAAGGGCGATGTATTCGGCATTATCGGCTACAGCGGCGCGGGGAAAAGTACGTTGCTGCGCATGATCAATACGCTGGAAACCCCAACCGCCGGCGAGGTTCTCATTAACGGCGTGTCGTTGGATACCCTGCATCGGCGTCAGTTAAGCGTCCTGAAAAGGGATATCGGCATGATCTTCCAGAATTTCAGTTTGCTGAGGTCGAAAACCGTCTTTCAGAACGTGGCGATGCCGCTCATTTTGGCGGGTAAGAGCAAGGCATTCATCCGCCAGCGGGTGGCCGAACTGCTGGCATATGTCGGTCTGGGCGATCGCGCCCGCAGCTATCCGAATGAGCTGTCCGGCGGCCAGAAACAACGCGTCGGGATTGCCCGCGCGCTGGCCATGAACCCGTCGATTCTGCTCTGCGATGAGGCGACTTCGGCGCTCGATCCGCAAACCACCGCGCAGATACTGCTGCTGTTAAAACGCATCAACCGCGAGTACAACATTACGATCGTGCTCATCACCCATGAAATGTCGGTTATCCAAAAGATCTGTAATAAGGTCGCGGTCATCGAAAAAGGCCGGGTGATTGAACAGGGCGCGGTGATTGAGGTGTTTGGTCGTCCCGCCCACCCCACCACGGTCAACTTCGTTCGCACGGTGCTTCAGGATCGTCTGCCCGACAGTCTGGCGCGGAGCCTCGATGCGCAAAGCGGCAAGCTGCTGCGCCTGGAATTCGTGGGACAGTCGGCCAGTCGACCGGTGATCTCCACCGCCATTAAACAATTCGACGTGGAGATCACCATTCTGTTCGCCAGCATGTCCGAAGTTCAGGACACCACGCTCGGCTTCATGATGGTGCTGTTAAACGGCAATGCCGAGCAGATAACACAGACCATGGATTATCTGGCCGCCGCCGGCGTGATTATTCAGGAGCCCTAGCCATGTTTGAAACCGCAATCACCGCCGATCAATTCATCCTGGCGCTGCACGACACGCTGGTGATGGTCAGCGTATCGCTGGCGCTGGGCTCGCTGTTCGGCATTCCGCTCGGTATTCTGCTGGTCGTCACCCGCCCCGGCGGACTGCTGCAAAGCCCGTTGCTCTACAACGTGCTGAACCCGCTGGTGAATATCATTCGTTCGCTGCCGTTCATTATCCTGCTGATCGCCATCCTGCCGTTAACGCGGCTTATCGTGAACACCACCATCGGGACGCCGGGCGCCATCGTACCGTTGATTGTCTTTATCGCCCCGTATATTTCCCGCCTGGTGGAAAACTCGCTGCTGGAGGTGGATGAAGGCATTATCGAGGCGGCCAAGGCGATGGGCGCCACGCCCTTACAGGCGATTTGGTATTTCATGCTGCCCGAAGCGCTGTCGTCGCTGATTTTAGCCCTGACCACCGCCACCATCGGCCTGATCGGCGCGACGGCCATGGCCGGCACCGTGGGCGGCGGCGGCATCGGCGATCTGGCGATCACCTATGGTTATCAACGTTTCGACACCTTCGCCACCGTCGCCACGGCGCTGGTGCTGATCGTACTGGTGCAACTGCTGCAATCGCTGGGAAACCATGTCGCCCGCCGCATTCGCCGTGAATAACCGACGACCGTCAAGCGCCAACCGACATCGGATTCCCGCCTCCCGGCGATTTAACCCGCCGGGAGACAAAACCCCGCTTCTGACCGTTATCCCGCCCTCTGACAACATCAGTTCACAATTTTAACCCACGCCTGACCGCCCCATCTGGCGTAATGGGTGTATGCTTTTTCAGTGGAATGATTCGTAATCAGGAAAAGAGCCATTCATTAAAAAAGGCGAAAAAGTATGAAACAGTCCGTTGCAGCTTTAGTAGCAAAAACGCTGGAAAGCGCAGGCGTAAAACGCATTTGGGGCGTCACCGGGGATTCGCTTAATGGGTTGAGCGATAGTCTGAACCGCATGGGTACCATCGAATGGATGCCCACGCGTCATGAAGAGGTGGCGGCGTTCGCCGCCGGCGCCGAAGCGCAGATTAGCGGCGAACTGGCGGTGTGCGCCGGCTCCTGCGGGCCGGGCAACCTGCATCTGATTAACGGTCTGTTCGATTGCCATCGCAATCATGTTCCGGTGCTCGCCATCGCGGCGCATATTCCTTCCAGCGAAATCGGCAGCAACTACTTTCAGGAAACCCATCCGCAGGAACTGTTTCGCGAGTGCAGCCACTACTGCGAGCTGGTTTCCAATCCGGAACAGCTTCCCCAGGTGCTGGGCATCGCGATGCGCAAAGCGATTCTCGATCGCGGCGTGTCCGTGGTGGTGCTGCCCGGCGATGTGGCGTTGAAGCCCGCGCCGGAAGAGGCTTCAGCGGCGTGGTATCCGCCGCAGCCTCCCCTTGTTCAGCCCAACGAAAGCGAGATCCGCAAGCTGGCCGAACTGCTGAACGGGGCGAAAAATATCACCCTGATGTGCGGCAGCGGCTGTGCGGGCGCGCATGATGAAGTGGTGCAACTGGCCGCCGCGCTGAAAGCGCCGGTGGTACACGCGCTGCGCGGCAAGGAATATATTGAATATGACAACCCGTATAGCGTCGGCATGACCGGTCTGATCGGCTTCTCATCCGGCTACCACGCGATGATGAACGCCGATACGCTGGTGCTGCTGGGTACGCAGTTTCCTTATCGCGCCTTCTACCCGGCCGACGCCGCCATCGTGCAGATCGATATCAATCCCGGCAGCCTCGGCTCGCACTGCCACCTCGACATGGCGCTGGTCGGCGATATCAAATCCACGCTGGACGCTTTATTGCCGCGATTAGAGGTCAAAACCCATCGCGCATTCCTCGACAAAGCGTTGAAACACTATGCCGATGCGCGCAAAGGGCTCGACGAACTGGCGACCGCCAACGATAAACAGGCGATCCATCCGCAATATCTGGCGCAACAGATCAGCCATTATGCCAGTGAAGACGCCATCTTCACCTGTGACGTGGGAACGCCGACCGTCTGGGCCGCGCGCTATCTGAAAATGAACGGCAAACGCCGCCTGATCGGTTCGTTCAGTCACGGCTCAATGGCCAACGCCATGCCGCAGGCGCTGGGCGCGCAAGCGATCGATCGCCAGCGTCAGGTTATTTCGCTGAGCGGCGACGGCGGCTTCAGCATGCTGATGGGCGATTTTCTGTCGGTCGCCCAGCTCAAATTGCCGGTGAAAATCGTGGTGTTCAATAATAGCGTGCTGGGTTTTGTCGCCATGGAGATGAAGGCCGGCGGTTATCTGACGGACGGCACCGAATTGGAAAATCCCAATTTTGCGGCGATCGCCAACGCCTGCGGCATTAAAGGCATTCGCGTGGAGAAAGCGTCTGAGCTGAACGCCGCTCTGGAAGAGGCGTTCGCCTTCGACGGCCCGGTGCTTGTCGACGTCATCACCGCCACCGAGGAGCTGGCGATGCCGCCGCAAATCAAACTGGATCAGGCCAAAGGCTTTAGTCTTTACATGCTGCGCGCCATCATCAACGGACGCGGCGATGAAGTGATTGAACTGGCGAAAACCAACTGGCTGCGCTAAAACCGCAGCGACTCATGCCGCGCATTTCAGCGCATCGGGAGAAAAACCGGAGTTGGGGTTCCCGCAGGGGCGCTTCGCTCCGGGCAGCCGAGCCTTGATCGTTCGGCGAGGGCTATCCTGTCCGTCGTGCGATCCGGCGTTATTTATCCAGTCTGGAGACGTAATCACGGCGCGGCTGGCCGGTATAAATCTGCGTGGGGCGATAAATCTTGAGCTCCCGCCCATGCATCTCATTCCAGTGAGCAATCCACCCCACCGTGCGGCCGACGGCGGAAATCACCGTAAACATCGATGACGGCAGCCCCATCGCCTTCAGAATGACCGCCGTGTAAAAATCGGCGCTGGGATAGAGCTTATGCTCCAGAAAGTACGAATCGGTGATGGCGATATGTTCCAGCTCAATGGCGACCTGTAGCAGGCTATCCTCCATTCCCAACTCGCTGAGCACGTCATAACAGGTTTTACGCAGGATGGCGGCCCGCGGATCAAAGTGATGATAAACCGAGTTGCCGAATCCCATCAGCCGCAGCGATGTTCCCCCCTCTTTTGCCCGGCGCACAAATTCGGGAATACGATCCACCGTTTTGATCTCTTCCAGCATACGCATGCAGGCTTCGTTGGCGCCGCCGTGCATCGGCCCCCACATTGACGCCAGTCCCGCCGCGATACAGGCGAACGGATTGGCGCCGGACGAACCGGAGGCCCGGACGGCCATGGTGGACGGACACTGACCGTGGTCGGCATGCAGGATCAGGATCCGATTCATCGCGTTTTCCAGCACCGGGTTCACCTCATACTTTTCCGCCGGAATGGAAAACAGCATATGCAGGAAATTGCCGGTATAGGAAAGCGAGTTGCGGGGATAAACGGCCGGCTGCTCGATAGAGTATTTGTAACACATCGCCGCCAGCGTCGGCATTTTCGACAACAGCCGGATGGCGGCCAATTCACGGTGCTCCGCGTTATCGATATCCAGCACGTCGTGGTAGAACGCCGCCAGCGCCCCCACCACCGCGCACATCAGCGCCATCGGGTGAGCGTCGCGCCGGAACCCGCTGAACATACGGCTAATTTGCTCATGGACCAGGGTATGACGGGTAATGTTATTGGCGAATTTGGCGTACTCTTCCTGCGAAGGCGCGTCGCCGTGCAGAAGGATATAACAGACTTCGGTAAAGTCGCATTGATCGGCCAGTTGCTCGACCGGGAATCCCCGATGCAGCAACACGCTGTCGGCGGCGTCAATGTAGGTAATGGCCGATTCACATCCCGCCGTATTGGCGAAGCCGGGATCGTAACTGCATAATCCTTTGTCGCCGAACGGGCGGATATCCACGCCATTTTTTCCCATCACCCCTGAACGAATATCCAGCGTGACATCGTCCTGTCCGTCAACTATCAGGGTGGACTTTCTTACTGTCATCGATATCTCTCCCGACCGAATTAGTCATCGTGGTTGTTATCTTTTGCCGGGGTCGACCCGCCATGCAACAACACTATTAAATACGCTAAAAACACAGCGTCGTTATAATAATTTTATGTAATATTGATTCAGATAAAATTTATCCTGCCCGTGTCGCCATGCGCGCCGGTTTACCGAGCGGCATATTTGAAGCTACCACAATCGCCGCCCCTTGTGGGAACGCTATCTCCCCCTTTTTTCTCAGACGGGTACGACTGGTATTTTCCGCCGTCAATCCGTATAACTGTCCTCCAGCTATTTAATCCATTAATTGATGACTATCGATATCAGACCTATGAATGATTCATTAAGCCAGATCATCGCCGGCGAATTGCAGGCCAGAACGGAGCAGGTCGACGCCGCCGTCCGCCTGCTGGACGAGGGAAACACGGTCCCTTTTATCGCTCGTTACCGCAAAGAGGTCACCGGCGGGCTGGATGATACCCAGTTGCGCCAGTTGGAAACCCGCCTGAGTTACCTGCGAGAACTGGAAGATCGTCGCCAGACAATTCTGAAATCCATCGACGAACAGGGCAAGCTGACCGACCAACTCGCCGGCGCCATTAACGGCACGCTGAGCAAAACCGAGCTGGAAGATCTCTATCTGCCCTACAAACCCAAACGCCGTACGCGCGGACAGATTGCGATTGAAGCCGGGTTGGAACCGCTGGCCGACGGACTATGGCAAGATCCCGCTCAGGAACCTGAGCAGGCGGCGCTCGCTTATGTCGACGCCGACAAAGGCGTGGCGGACGTCAAAGCCGCGCTGGACGGCGCACGCTATATTCTGATGGAGCGCTTCGCCGAAGACGCCGCGCTGCTGGCGAAAGTCCGTCATTACCTGTGGAAAAACGCGCATCTGGTCTCCCGCGTCATCGAAGGGAAAGAGGACGAAGGCGCAAAATTCCGCGACTACTTTGACCATCACGAGCCGATCGCCCAGGTGCCGTCCCACCGCGCGCTGGCGATGTTCCGCGGCCGCAACGAGGGGGTATTGCAGCTCTCGCTGAATGCCGACCCGCAGTTTGAGGAAGCGCCGCGCGAAAGCTACTGCGAACAGATCATCATCGACCACCTGAATCTGCGCCTCGGGAATGCCCCGGCCGACAGCTGGCGGCGCGCGGTCATCAGTTGGACCTGGCGCATCAAGATCCTGCTGCATCTGGAAACCGAACTGATGGGCAGCATCCGTGAAAAAGCGGAAGACGAGGCGATCAATGTCTTCGCCCGCAACATGCACGACCTGCTGATGGCCGCGCCGGCGGGCATGCGCGCCACCATGGGGCTGGATCCGGGTTTACGCACCGGGGTGAAAGTCGCGGTGGTGGATGCCACCGGCAAGCTGGTCGCCACCGACACCATTTATCCCCATACCGGCCAGGCCGCCAAAGCCGCCGCCATCGTTGCCGCCCTGTGCATCAAACATCAGGTCGAACTGGCGGCGATCGGCAACGGCACCGCCTCGCGCGAGACCGAACGCTTCTTCCTCGATACCCAAAAACAGTTCCCGGACGTCAAAGCGCAGAAGGTGATCGTCAGCGAAGCCGGGGCCTCGGTGTATTCGGCGTCGGAATTAGCCGCGCAGGAATTCCCCGATCTGGACGTTTCCCTGCGCGGCGCCGTTTCTATTGCCCGCCGCTTGCAGGATCCGCTCGCCGAGCTGGTGAAAATCGACCCGAAATCCATCGGCGTCGGTCAGTATCAGCACGACGTCAGCCAGAGCCTGCTGGCGAAAAAGCTGGATGCGGTGGTGGAAGACTGCGTTAACGCCGTCGGCGTCGATCTGAATACCGCCTCCGTCGCCCTGCTGACCCGCGTGGCGGGCTTAACGCGGATGATGGCGCAGAATATCGTCGCCTGGCGCGATGAAAACGGCCGTTTCCGCAACCGCGAGCAGTTGCTGAAAGTCAGCCGTCTGGGGCCGAAAGCCTTTGAACAGTGCGCCGGCTTCCTGCGCATCAATCATGGCGACAACCCGCTGGACGCCTCTACCGTTCACCCGGAAGCCTATCCGGTCGTGGAACGTATTCTGGCCGCCACCGAACAGGCGCTACAGGAACTGATGGGCAACCCCGGCGAGCTACGCAATCTGAAAGCGTCGGATTTCACCGATGAACGTTTTGGCGTTCCGACGGTGACCGACATTATCAAAGAGCTGGAAAAACCCGGCCGCGACCCGCGTCCGGAGTTCAAAACCGCCAGCTTCGCCGACGGCGTGGAGACCCTCAACGATCTGGTGCCGGGCATGATTCTGGAAGGCTCGGTGACCAACGTGACCAACTTCGGCGCCTTTGTCGATATCGGCGTCCATCAGGACGGGCTGGTGCATATTTCTTCTCTCGCCGACCGCTTCGTCGACGATCCGCACAAGGTGGTGAAAGCCGGCGATATCGTGAAAGTAAAGGTGATGGAGGTCGATCTGCAACGCAAGCGCATTGCGCTGACCATGCGGCTGGACGAACAGCCGGGGGAAACCGCCGTGCGTCGTAGCGGCGGCGCGCGCGAGAATAACGCGTCGGGCAACCGCCCGGCGGGTAAATCCCGTTCGCGCCAGACCAGCGCGCCGACGGCAGGCAACAGCGCCATGAGCGACGCGCTGGCCGCCGCGTTTAAAAAGCGTTGATCCGCGTCTGACCGACCC
Organism: Brenneria sp. g21c3; assembly: GCF_040240345.1. Classification (NCBI taxonomy): domain Bacteria; kingdom Pseudomonadati; phylum Pseudomonadota; class Gammaproteobacteria; order Enterobacterales; family Pectobacteriaceae; genus Brenneria; species Brenneria sp. g21c3. The sequence continues at coordinate 14,535 of NZ_JBEIAB010000017.1, forward strand.
CACCCCAACCCTCCCCTTCGCAGGGGAGGGAGCAGGTTGGCGCGTCCCCCTGACAAGGGGGAGGCCGGGTGGGGGTCAAGCCATACGGCAAAAGCGATTCACTTACATGTGGAAGATGCCAGCATGTCGCTAATCAACATCAATACGCCATCGATATTCTGCATAATGTCGGTATTGGATATTCTCAACACGCGTAACCCCAGAGAACGGATATACGCATCCCGTAAGCCATCATACTCGCCGCCCTGCGCCGAAAAATGACTGTCGCCGTCGACCTCAATGACCAAATGGCGTTCAGCGCAATAAAAATCGACAATATAAATACCAATCCCATGCTGTCTTCTGAATTTTACGCCTAACTGGCGCTGCCGAATTGTCCGCCAAAGCCGACGCTCAGGTTCGGTAGGATTTTGCCGCAATTCACGCCTTAGTCCGGTTCGCTCACGCCGATTAAAAATATTCACCTGGCCCCACAGAAGAGAGGGGGTGCGATAGCAATCATGCCGTTTCTCATGCACTCAACGCCCATGATGATGACATGCCGCCAATCATGGGACAGCGACCAGCTAAAAACGATAATGACGCCGCAAAGATGCAAAGCGCTACGCATAGGTTATTCTGGCTTGCGCAGGGACAACACCTTATCGCCGAAGCCGGATCCAGGCCATCATTCCCCCCGCAACGCCACCGCGGGCGACTGGCGGTAAGCCAGCAGCGCGGGAACGGTCAGCACCGCCGCCGCAACCAACAGCAGGATCAGCACGAACATCCCGTCATCCTGTTCCAGCGTGACGGGCAGCACAAAGCCGCTCTTTTCGCTCATCATCAGCGCAATCGCCCTTGCGGCGGCATAACCGATACCGACCCCCAACAGCACCCCGACGCTGACCAGCGACATCAGCCCGCACCAGATGAGCGCGAAAATGCCATAACGCGGCGCGCCGAACGCCCGCAGCGCGCCGATTTGCCTTTGCCGTTGTTTAAGATGAATCACCGCCACCATCGCCACCGCCACGCCGACCAACGCCTGCGTACCCAGCGAGATGTAAGCCAGCAGTTGCCGGATATCGCCCAGAATGGCGTACAGCTTCACCAGCACTTCACCGGGAAACACCGCCTGGGTCGTGTTGCTGCGGTACAGCGAACGCAGTTGGTATGCGCCGGCAATCGTCTTGGGTTTCACCACAATGGCCGGCACCCCCGCCGGGTGATGATGTTCATCGGCGTGTTCCGCGGTGCCTGCATGTTGCGCTTCATCATGGCGTTCGCCAGCCCCATGCTGTTCATCAACATGATGATCGTCGGCCTCGTGTTCATCGCCATGATGTTCATCGGCGTGGGGGTCGTCATGATGATGGTCGTCATCATGGCGCTCGTGCGCGTCGTGAGCCGATTCATCCTCATGGCGGTCATGCGGCGGATGGACGCCATGCACCAGCCACACCGCGTTAACCGGCACCAGAATCGCTTTATCCCAGGCGCTGCCGTCCGCAGGTAACATGCCGACCACGGTATAGGTTACGTCTTCATGCGCGTGCGCGCCCTCGGCGCCGATCTGTCCGTGGACCGGGCTGAACGTATCGCCCAGCGCCAAACCGGTATTCGCCCCCACCACCGCTTCAAAATTCTGCTTAAATAGTCGGCCGGCCGTCAGCTTGCGCTTGCCGTTGTCCGTCACCAGAGGCGCCGTGGTACCCACAATCGGCATGCCTTGATAGAAATCGCCGAACGCCACCGGCGCCGCCCAGGCCACCAGCGGATTGTTAGCCAGATCGTCCAGTAGTTGCGCGGGGATCAGCGTCAGGGCCGAGGGTTGCAGGAAAACCGACGACAGCACCAGTTGCGTTTCGCTGCCCGGCGCGCCGATCACCAGATCAAAACGCTCCGCCGCTTTTGCGCTGCCCATGCGCAACGCCCTCTCCTGTAAGCTGACGGAAATACTTAACGCCGTCGCCGTCGCTATCAGCAACACCACCACCAATACGCCCGGCCATAATCGGCGCCAGTCAACCCAAATCAAACGCCATGGGATCATTATTCCGTCTCCTGTCGAGCGCGGTCCGAGACCAGTCGCCCCTTCTCCAGTTGCAGACAACGCGTCATCTGCGATGCCAGACGCTTATCGTGGGTAATGGCGATCAGCGTGGCGTTATTGCTGCGCGCCAGCGTGGCCAGCAGATCGGCGATTTGCTCGCCGCTGCGCGCATCCAGACTGGCGGTCGGCTCGTCCGCCACAATGATTTGCGGCGCGCTCAATAACGCCCTTGCCACGGCGACCCGCTGCTTCTCGCCGCGAGACAATACTTCCACCGGCCGATTGCCGGTCGCCAGCCCGACCTGCGACAGCAAATCGATGGCGCGTTGCTTCAGCGCCGCCGGGATACGCCAATAATGAAAATGCGCGGGCAGCAGAACGTTTTCCAACGCGCTGATGCCGGGAAATAAATGGAAATCCTGCATCACCAGCCCGACGTGTCCGGCACGCCAGCGATCGCGCCCGGCCTCATTCAGTCGCCGGATATCCTGCGGCCCCCAGAACACGCTGCCGACGCCGCTGTTATCCATACCGGTAATGGCATTCGCCAGCGTGGTTTTTCCTGAACCGGAGGGGCCCATTACCGCCACCTGTTCTCCCGCGGCGATATGCAGCGCCGGGATATCCAGCACCGCATCCGAGGTATCGGGGAAAGTGACATTCAAGCCCTGAATCAGTAGCTCAGCCATGGTTACTCCTACAAGGTATCGAATGTCGCGTCGCGCAGGCGCAGCAGGCTGACGAAGCCGGTTTCCGGATCGGTCCATGAGCCATACTCCAGCACGCCTTCCACGGCAATCATCGCGTTGTTCTGCACGAAGGTTTGCCGCCTGGCGAGATAAATCACGACGATGTCTTCCGGCCAGTCGGCATCAGAGGAACAGAAAGGACACAAGGCCATCGGCATTTTGGTTAACACGAAGAATTGCGATTCGGCTTTCAACGGCGGCGCCATAAAGCCGCGCATCGCGACCCGCTTGCCGGCTAACGTTTTGACTTGATCCGAAAACTCCAAACCCAGTACGCCATAAGACGAGTAAAGCCGGTCGAAGGCGAGTTCGGACGCCGCCGCGTTGGCTCGCGCCGACAGCGCCGACAGCACGATCAGCGAGATGATTTTCAACCAGATAGATAGCGCGCTTGCTGGAGAACTCGCCGTCGGAGATTGCCCCCACCCCAGCACTCTCCCTCGCAGGAGAGTTGCGGTGCCTCCCCCTGCAAAGGGGGAGGCAGGGAGGGGATCATGCATAGCACCAAACGCTGGCAGGGTCTCCCCCGTCGGATTGCCATTGAACTTAATCATGGCGATCCGTTACTTTTTATCCTGCGCTTTCAGCGCCAGCGCATCCACCATCACCCGGAACAGGTCGGTGTTTTCCATATAGCCCCGAATCCGCTCCGCGCCCGGGCCGCTGGCCTGAATCACCATATCGTCAACCGAGTGAACGCCGGTGTCGGAAGAACGCGGCAGAATACCTTCGCGGAACACCGCGCCCGGCACTTTTTCATACGCTTTGTTGGCGACGTACTGGTCTTTTTCGTTCTTAATCGCGGGGACGAAAGTGCCATCCAGTTTCGGCCGGAAGGTTTCGTAATAATCAGGATAGTTATTGAAGAACACCGCCAGACGTTTAGAGACATTCACGTCATCCGGATAGCCGTCTTTATCGGCGTCCTGATAGTTCGGATAGCCGGCATCCTCATACACGCCGACTTTCTCGCGCATTTCCGTCCCCGGCTTGTCGTCATCCACCGTACCGATGATGGAAATGCCGTGCGTATGGTCGCCCGTCACGATGATCAACGTGTCCGGATTTTTCTCCACAAACTTCTGCGCGATCGCCACCGACTGATCCAACATGATGGTGTTATAGAACGCGCGTTCCCAATCCAGCGGGTGCGAAGCCTTATCGATCAGCGCGGATTCCACCATCAGGAAGAAACCGTCCTTGTTTTTAGACAGCACGTCCAGCGCCGCCTGGGTCATTTCGGTCAGATCCGGCTGGTTGGGGAATTTTTTGCTGACGTCGTTCTTCAGCAAGCGGCGATCCAGCACGCCATCCATATTGCCGGTATGGAACAGCCCCAACAGTTTGGTGGCCTGAGACGCATTCTTCTTCAGCGCATCCGCGTCGGTCACCAGCGTGTAGCCGTCCTGCCGGAATTTTTCCACATAGTTATTTTCGTCTTTGCGTTTGGAACCCGGCGTGCTCTTCGGCAGAAAATAGGCCGAGCCGCCGCCCAGAATCACGCTGGGCTTGACGTTGTGAAACATTTCGACGATTTCGGCTTTGTCCGCGCGACGACGGGTGTGGGACACGACGGCAGCCGGGGTGGCGTCTTCAATCTCGGCATCGCTGACTACGCCGACGGACATGTTGGTCGAACGGGTAATCAATTCGCCCAGCGTTTCCTGTTTCGGATGATCCAGCGAATTTTTGCTACGGCTGACGTAAACGCCCAGCGCATTCACCCCGGATTTATGGCCGGTCATATAGGCGCTCATGGTATTGGCGCTGTCCGCCGCGATGGAGTCGGTGCTGGAGGTGCCGGCGAACGCCATGTATTGCAGGTCGTCAATCGCCAGACGTCCGTCGGCCTTCCCTTCGGTAATGCCTTTGGAGAGCAGACGGGCGCCGGTGCGGTGCGCCACCGACAGACCGTCGCCGATAAACAGGATCACATTCTTGGCTTTCCGCGTGTCGGGCGTCTGATAGACATCCCACGTCACTTCAGCATTTTTCCCTTTGGCCTGCGCCTCCACGACGTATTTACCCGCCGTGGGCAAATTCACATCCCGCACCCAAACGGCGGAGGCGTTCTCGCCATCTTCGCGTTCGACAAAGGTGGCTGACTTGCCGAATACCTGCTGATAGTCTTTGCCGTTGATCAGGATACGAATATCGTCCGGCTTTAATACTTCGTCAAACTCAACCTTAAAATCGAATTTTCCACCCGCCAGCATCGTCGCGCGATCGATCGGGTAAATGGCTTGTGCCTGAAGCATTCCTGGCAATGCGGAAACAAACAGTAAGGGCAGTAACCAACGAGCTTTCATTGTGATGTCCTTGGATTGGATATTAGCAGGACATACCGTAGTTACTTTTTTTTACAGTTTGATGAACGTTGACAGCATTTAAGGCGTCTGCTCACATCCGCCGGCCACGTCCGGCCGCCGGCTAAACGCCAGAATCTGTTCGATGAACTCGTCAGGGTGGGAAATAAAGGGCGCATGCGCGGCTTTCGGCACCACCACCGAGGCGGAGCGCGGCCATAACCGATCCAACAACCCGGCCACCCGGCGCGGCACCAGCCCATCCAGCGCGCCATAGATCCGCAGTAAAGGCACGCTCAGCGCCGTCATCGGTTGACGTAGATCCGCCTGACGCAGGATCTCCAGCCCCCCGTTCAGCACCTCGACCGGCGGCATGGCCTGCTCCAGCACCACGCGCTTCAACAAACGGGCATCCTGCCGGGCGCTGGCCGTCCCCAGCGTTTGCAGCGCCAGAAAACGTTCGACGGTGCGCTGGAAGTCTTCGCTGAGCTGCTGCTGGAATCCGTGCAACACTTCCGATTTAATGCCGGGCCACTCATCTCTGGCGCTAAAACAGGGAGAGGAGGCGACGGTGATCAACCCGTTCACCCGCTGAGGCGCGCTTAATGCAACCCGGCTGGCGACCAGTCCGCCCAGCGACCAGCCCAGCCAGATGGCGCGTTCAGGCGCCTGAGCCAGCAGCGTTGCCGCCATCTCCTCCAGCGACAGCGCGCCGAATCCCCGGCTTCTGCCATAGCCGGGCAGATCCACCAGATGCAGACGAAAATGCGGCGCCAGTCGCGGCGAAATGCAATGCCATACCTGCGCATTCAGCCCCCAGCCGTGCAGCAGCACAAGATCCGTGTTGCCTGCGCCTTCAGTCTGCCAATACAACGATTTCATCAATTATCATCCTGCTTTAAGGAAAATTATCTCAGGGAAGCGCCTATGTTAACCATCGCGGCACACTGCTGGCTATGCCGCCTGCCCCTTTATCACAGCCGACACGGGATTTGCTCTTTCTGTCAGCGTCATTTGCCGGCCCTGCCGCCATGTTGTCCGCGCTGCGGTCTGCCGAGCGGCGATCCCGCCGGACAGTGCGGCCGCTGCCTGCAAAATCCGCCGCCCTGGCAAAGCCTGACGTTTGTCAGCGACTATATTCCGCCGCTGAACACGTTGGTGAAGCTGCTTAAGTTTCACGGTAAAACGGAACTGGCGCCGGTTCTGGCCCGTCAGCTCTTATTGCGCTGGCTGACAAGCTACCGTGAGCGCGCGTTGCCGGCGCCGTCTTCGCTGTCGCGGCCGGATCGCCTGGTGACCGTGCCTTTACACCAACGGCGTCACTGGGCGCGCGGTTTTAATCAGACCGAACTGTTAGCCCGACCGCTGGCGCGCTGGCTAGCCTGTACTTATGAGCCTCAGGCGCTGCAACGCCTGCGCCAAACCCGGCTTCAACAACAGCTTAGCGCCGGAGAACGGCGGAAAAACCTACAGGGCGCTTTTGCCTGTAATGCGATATTGACGGGGGAACAGGTGGCGTTGCTGGATGATGTGGTGACGACCGGCAGTACGGCGGCGGAAGTCAGCCGGGTATTGCTGGCCCAGGGAGCGGCGAGCGTTCAGGTCTGGTGTTTGTGCCGAACCTTGTAGTTGGCGGGAGGATGGGCGTATTATAACCGATAAGTATGATCAACATTGAGTTTAACATTATGATCCGTATTACCGACGCTGCTCAGGAACACTTTGTAAAATTGCTGGCGAAACAGGAAGAAGGCACGCAAATCCGTGTTTTCGTCATCAATCCCGGCACGCCCAACGCGGAATGCGGCGTGTCCTACTGTCCTCCGGATGCGGTTGAAGCCAGTGACACTGAACTGAAATTTGAAAAAATTTCAGCTTATGTGGACGAACTCAGTGCGCCGTATCTGGAAGATGCCGAGATCGATTTCGTTACCGATCAACTGGGTTCCCAGCTGACGCTGAAGGCGCCTAACGCCAAAATGCGTAAAGTCGGCGACGACGCGCCGTTGATCGAGCGCGTGGAATACGTACTGCAATCGCAGATCAACCCACAGCTGGCGGGCCACGGCGGCCGCGTTACGCTGATGGAAATCACCGATGACGGACTGGCGATTCTGCAATTCGGCGGGGGTTGCAACGGTTGTTCCATGGTCGACTACACGCTGAAAGAAGGGATTGAGAAAGAATTACTGGAAAAATTCCCTGAGTTGAAGGGCGTGCGCGATCTCACCGAGCACCAGCGCGGCGAGCACTCCTACTACTGATCCGGCGCTTTCCGGTTATTGAGAGCCGGTTCCCGGTCGCCGGGTTGACGCCCGGCGCTTCAATGCCTTGCTATTGCCCTTTGTGCGGTATCAGATGAAAATGTTTGTTCTCGCACTCGTCTTTCATCGCATACAGCAGTTCAATCAGCGTATCCAGTCGATCGATAATTTTCATGCCTAAATAGAAGTAGCCGTAAATCTGATTTTCTACCGCCAAATCCTGTTGTTGCGCATTTTCCGGCTGATTGCAGGTGATTTTTTTCAGCTCAAGCATCACCTCGTCTTTAAATTCGCGATAATGGAATTTCTTCATTCCCTCCGTATCTCTGATATTGTCGCGAATAAAGGATTCCAACATAACGAAGCGGTACTGAATGGCGTTATTGACTTGCGCGGACAACGAGGTTCTATTAATAATTTTATGACTGACCTCGCACTCCCAATAGGCCATTTCTATTAATACCAGATAGGAGGTGAGATCCTGAATGCACGCCTGAACACTGGCATAAACTGATTTATCAACCTTGGTTTCTTTCTGCGCAGGGCCAGACAGCTTGATAATATCCGCGACAATCTTCTTGTTTTTTATATTTAAGCGGCGCAAATCCAGTTTAGTGAAAATGTTCCTCGACAGATTGGCGGCATAAAGCAGATGTAAATTCGAGATAAGCTTGAATAACTCAATATCCCAGTGAATACTCGCCTTATGTGGAAATATGCTGGAAAAAATCACCGCTATCAGACAACCGATAAAGATATCGGATATCCGCCACAGGGCGATATCCAGATTCCCTTCCGTGGCGGTCACCACCACCGATAGCGAAATCCCGATAAGAATCGCGGCATAAGGTACTTTACTCAACACCAGATAACCACAGGTGAATATGCCCATCGCGATGGGGATCAGCGCTAAAAAAGCATTATATTTGCCGATATAAAAGGAAGCGATACTGAAAAAAATCCCTATCAGCGTCCCCAGAACACGCTGGATGGCCCGCGGATAAACACTGCCTTTATAGGACATCGGCCCCATTATCACGACCAGCGTGATAAATATCCATGATACATCTTCTATGGTTTTGATCTTTGAGAAAATCAGCAAACAGCAAAGGAACGCCATCGTCAGCCGTATCGCATGCGAAACTCGATAATAACGGTATTGTATATTTTTTATTTTACCTTCTATTTTCATGACGTTTTTCTTGTAAAATTAAAATGGCGATAACAATCAAAGCGGCAATTGACACAATCGCAATAAATAATGAATCAAACGAAAACAAATGATGATCATATTTAACCATCACTAACGACAACGCCAATAAAATAAAGGCGCTGAATTTTATACATTCCTTGGTGAAATTGGTTCTCTTATATCGCAGATCGGATAAACAGTGCGGACAGGTAGATTGTTGAAGCGTAACCAATCTTCCGCATTTCGGACAACTATGATATGACATAATTATTACCCCGTTTCACCCCCATTATTCTTATCAGGTAAAACATATTCCTTATGAAAATGATGCGCCATGTAACGCATGCAATCAAACGTAACTTTTTATTTCATTCCGCCCGTTACGCCGCCGTCCGTCGCATCGCGAAGTATGGGCGTTCAATATCGGCTACAAACCGCGTTTTCACTGAAGATCATGCCCGGCTCAATACCCGAGCCAGGCATAATCATCAGGGGAGTACAGGCTATTTGACCGGCGCGCCGCGCCGCAGATCGATGTCGCGAATCAAACGTTCCAGATAGCGATCGGCAAAGATCGATTCCAGCGTACGGCTCAGTTTGCGCCGCCAGTTCGGATATTCCCGATGGGTTCCCGGCACGTTCACCGGGGCGGACATATCCAGCCAGTCTTCCAGTTGAAATCCCACCAGGGCGCTGGCGCTGTCCGCCATGTAACGCTGAACGCCCCGGTTAAGCGGCGCGCCCATGGTCGTCAGCGATGAATTACGCCCCACCCTTTGCGGCAACAGTCCGTGCTGGTGCAGGGCATTCAGTAGTCCCTGTTTCGATTTTTCGCGCAGATAAAGCTGTTGTTGCCACACCGCAGCGCTCGGATATAACCCCAAATCCCTGCCCAACGATAAATCCACCGCCTGCCAATAACCACGCAGCGTGGGGAGATCGTGAGTGGTAATGGTCGCCAAAGCCTGGCGAGGATACGTGTCGGGCGAACGGAAGCGGTATTTTTCATCGTGTTCAAAGAACAATACTTTATAGGAATAAATACCAAAATCATGCAGCTTGTCGACGATCTCCGGCGGCACCGTACCCAAATCCTCACCGATCACCAGGCAGCGGTGCCGCTGGCTTTCGAGCGCCAGTATCGCTAACAGGTCGTCCAGCGGGTAATGCACATAGGCGCCGTTAGCGGCCGGTTCCGCCTTTGGTATCCACCACAAGCGCATTAATGCCATCACATGGTCGATGCGCAGCGCGCCGCAGTTCGCCATATTACTGCGCAGCACATCAATGAAGGGCTGATAACCCCGTTGCTGCATCATATTGGGATTCATGGGAGGGAGCTGCCAGTTTTGCCCCTGCGGCCCCAGCGGATCCGGCGGCGCGCCGATAGCGGCATCCAGACAATATAGCTGCCGTTCATCCCAGGTCTCGGCGCCGCCCAGAGCAACGCCGACCGCTAAATCGCGATACAGCCCGATAGGCAGGCCCAGTTGCTTACTGTGCGAAAAACACTCCGCCAATTGTTCATACGCCACCCATTGCAGCCAGCAATAAAACGTAATCTCATCGGCGTGCTCATGGCGAAACGATTTAACGGTCTCGCCGTGAACATCATGATAGCAGGCCGGCCACTGTAGCCAATCGGTATAATTTTCGCCCCGACGCTTCAAATGAGCCTGTAGCGCATCGAACGTCGCCTGCAACTGCAAACTCTGTCCGCCGTTGACCATAAACTGGCGAAAAGCGCTGATGCGCGGATCCAGCACGCTGCGGGTATTAAAATAGCGAAAAGCCAGGCGTAATGCGTGCAGCTTGAGCGTGATGACCGGTTCATAATCGACCCAACGCTCGGCGCGCAGGGCCGCCACCGTCTGTTGCGTGTCATCCTGCAACCACCAGAGCTGCGCCTCCGGGCTCTGCTGAAAATCGTCCACCCGATTGACGTCGATATAAATAATATTCAGCCAATGACGGGAAGAAGGGCTGTATGGGCTTGCCGCTGCGGGAACCGCCGGATACAGCGAGTGAAGCGGGTTCAGACCGACAAACGCCGCGCCGCGCCGGGCGACCTCTTCCACCAACCGGCGCAAATCGCCGAAATCGCCCACGCCCCAGTTATTCTGCGACCGCAGGGTATAAAGCTGCACGGTCACGCCCCACCAGCGCTTGCCCTGTAGCAGCGCTTCCGGTTCGTAACAACGATGAGGGGCGATGATGATTCGACAATTCCAGCGCTGTTGGTCTTGCGTTAGCGTGAGGTGGTGATAGCCCAAAGGCAGTTTGGCCGGGAGAGTCAGGCGCGTGCCGCCGGTTACTTCTCCTTGAACCTGGCCGCCGTTTTCATACATCAGCGTCCAGTGAAATTCCCCGTTGCCGGCCAATCCGATGACGGCATCCTGCCCCTGAAGAAAAACGCTTACCGGCGGCAACGGCGCACTGCCGCTGTCGGCGAGATCCATCATCGCCAGCAATCGGTTACGAATCGACGCGTCAACAACGTGTTCTTCGCCATAAGCATCCGTGTATCTTTCTGCAATACCCACCGATTGAATTGCCGAATTGCCCGCCTTGAATGCCATCTTGCTTTTCCTTAACAACGCATCTGCCAAATACGTTTCTGGTAATCATGAATCGCCCGATCCGAGCTGAACATTCCCATCCTGGCTGTATTGAGTACACAACGGCGAGTCCATTCTTCCGGTTCACGATACGTCGCATCCACGCGCTGCTGCACCTGACAATAGGGCGTAAAATCAGCCATAAGCAGATAGGGATCGCCGCCCTCCAGCAAGCTGTCCAACAAGGGCGCAAACGCTTGCTTATCCCCCTGACTAAATGCGCCGCTGCCCAGCTCATCCAGTATTTCCCCCAGTAAAGGGGTTTCGGCGATATAGTCAGACGGGCGGTATCCCTGCGCCTGTAGTGCTTTGACCTGTTCGACCGTATGGCCGAAAATGAACAGATTTTCCGCGCCGACCTGTTGGGCCATCTCGACATTGGCCCCATCCAGCGTTCCCACCGTCAGCGCCCCATTCAGCGCCAGCTTCATATTGCCGGTGCCGGAAGCCTCTTTGCCCGCCGTGGAGATTTGCTCGGAAACATCGGCGGCCGGGATCATCAACTCGGCCAGCGATACGCGGTAATCAGGAAGGAATACCACCTTAAGGCGATCGTTGCAGCGGCTGTCCCGATTAATCTTTTCCGCTACCTGGTTAATGGCGTAAATGATGTTTTTCGCCAGTACATAGCCCGGCGCAGCCTTCGCCCCAAACAGAAAGACGCGCGGCACTATATCCAGATGCGGGTTATCACGCAATTGTCGATAAAGATAAAGAATATGCAGCAGATTCAAATGCTGGCGCTTATATTCATGCAGCCGCTTGATCTGCACGTCAAACAGCGCTTGCGGGTCGAGCGTTACCCCATAATCTTGTTGCAAACGGGCCGCCAGTCGAACCTTATTGCCGTATTTTATCTGCCGGTAACGTTCGCGAAACCCGGCGTCGTCCGCATAAGGCTCCAACCCCTGTAAAGCGGGCAAATTGTTCACCCACTCCGTATCCAGCGAGTCGTCAAGCAACGCGGACAACGCAGGATTACATTGCTTCAGCCAGCGGCGCGGCGTGATACCGTTGGTCACATTGTGAAATTTGTTCGGCCACAGGCGATGATATTCCGGGAACAGGTCTTTCACCACCAGTTCCGAATGCAGCGCCGCCACGCCGTTTACCGCAAAGCAGCTCACCACGCACAGGTTGGCCATGCGGATTTGCCGCTGATGACGCACCGCCAGTTTCGCCCATATCCGGCGGTCGCCGGGCCACTGCCGTTCCACCTGAACGTGAAATTGCGCATCGATTTGCCTGATGATGGCAAGATGGCGCGGCAGCAGCCGAGCAAATAACCGTTCGTCCCAGCGCTCCAGCGCTTCCGGCATCAACGTATGGTTGGTGTAGGCGAAAGTGCGGCCCGTTATCGACCAGGCTTCATCCCAATCCATGTGGTGCTCGTCCAACAGCAGCCTCATTAGCTCCGGGATCGCCAGCGTCGGATGCGTATCGTTAAGCTGAATGACTTCGTAATCGGGCAGTTGCGACACCTTCCGCCCGGCCTGCTGATGTCGGCGCAGAATATCGGCCACCGAACAGGCGCACTGGAAATATTGCTGCATCAGCCGCAGACGCCTGCCCGCCGCGTGATTATCGTTCGGATACAGCACCTTGGTCAGACTGGCCGCCGCAATACCGGCCTGTTCAGCCTGAAGATAACGCCCGGCATTGAACAGCGTCAGGTCGAACGGATGGCGGTGGGTTGCCCGCCAGAGCCGCAGCGGCTGGGTGAAGCCGTTGCGATATCCCATCACCGGTAAATCGCTGGCTTCGCCGCGCAGGTAGAAGGCCGGCAGCCATCGCTCGCCGCCGTCATCCTGCGATTGCAGACTACCGCCGAAACCGACGTCCACCGCCAGCTCCGGGCGCGGAAAGCGCCACGGATAATCCTCGCGTCCCCAGTCATCGGGGGTTTCCTGCTGTTGCCCCTGCGCAAAATGCTGGCGAAACAGACCATACTGATAGTTAAGACCATAGCCGATTGCCGGCTGCCCGACCGTCGCCATCGAATCCAGAAAGCAGGAGGCCAGCCGCCCCAACCCGCCATTGCCCAAACCGGGATCGGTTTCCTGCTCCAGCACGTCGCTCAGGTCGATCCGTTGCGCCGCCAGCACGGCGGCGACATCGTCATACCATCCCAGATTCAACAGGTTATTGCCCGTCAGGCGACCGGGTAGGAACTCCATCGACAGATAGTTGACATGACGCCGTACCGGCTGATCCGGCGAGTCATGCGGCGGAGCGGTAAACAGGGGGTGAGCCGCCAGTTGTTCGGCCAACGCGGCGCTGACGGCGCGCCAGCGCTGCGCCGGCGTCATCAGACTCAAAGAAGAAATACCGAGATACTGCTGTTGGCGAAGTAATGCCGCCGCAAACTGTGATGGGTTAAACGCAAACTGCGACATGGTGCCTCTCCCCTATAGTCCGCCACGGAAAAGGCACGCCTGGATTAGCACAACTCCAACTGCACCTTATATTGTTCAATGATTTTCAGTACGCTAGGTGGCGGTAGTTGATCGGTGAAAAGATAGTCGATCAAATCCATGTTGCCCAGGTTCACCATGGCGTTGCGACCAAATTTAGAATGATCCGTCACTAACATGACACAACGAGAATTTTCAATGATCGCCCGTTTGGTGCGTACTTCATGGTAGTCAAACTCCAGCAATGAGCCGTCCATGTCAATGCCGCTGATCCCCAAAATACCGAAATCCAGACGAAACTGAGAGATAAAATCCAGCGTGGCTTCACCCATAATGCCGCCGTCCCGGCTACGGACTTCGCCGCCGGCAAGGATTAAACGAAAGTCCTCTTTGGCCGTCAGCAACGTCGCCACGTTCAGGTTATTGGTCACCACCCGCAGTTTTTTATGCTGCATCAGCGCATGGGCGACTGCTTCCGGCGTGGTGCCGATATCAATAAACAGCGTCGCGCCATCCGGGATCTGACTGGCGACCTGGCGGGCAATACGCGCCTTCTCTTCAGACCACATCATCTTACGGTCATTATAGGCGGTATTAACCGAACTTGAAGGCAACGCCGCGCCGCCATGGTGGCGGTGGATTTTATTCTGTGCGGCCAAATCATTCAGATCGCGACGAATCGTTTGCGGGCTCACCGCAAAATGCTCGACCAACTCTTCCGTGCTGACATACCCCTGACGACGCACCAGTTCAATGATGGCTTCATGACGTTGTGTTTGCTTCACGTTCATCCCCTAAGCATTCCGGATTTACCGGCGGACGGTTTTATTATAGGTATCCCAAAAGGCCATCAATAACCCAACGACTAATCCCGCCACGTGCGCGGCATTGGCTATCGACATGCCTAAAATATCGAAATATCCGGCTATCAGCCACAGCAGCGCGAAAATCATCATACCCCGCGGCATAAATAAACGTCCGTCCGGCTCCCTTTCTCCCCGCAGCCACACGTATCCCATCAGCGCATACACCACGCCGGACAACCCGCCGAAGTAGATACCGCTAAACCAGGATTGCGCCCAGCCGCTCGCCACCGAGGATATCAGCGTAATCATGAGTAGTTTCCGGGTACCCAGCACTTTCTCCACCGGCCCCCCCAGATACCACCACCACATCAGATTAAACAGGATGTGCAAGACGGAAAAATGCAGCAACGCGTGGCTGAACCAGCGCCACAGCTGTAGTTCCTGTCCGGTATCCGGATAGGACAGCCACGCCATCACCGGCTCATAACCCAAAGCCTGCATCAGCAGGAAAACCATGATAGCGGCGACGATCATCAATAACGTCAACGGCCCGGCGTGCTGCTGCAACGTTTGCAGATAAGAAAAGGATTTATATTGGATACCGGCATTGGTCGATCCCGTCGACCAGCTTGCCGCCTGATAGCGTGGGTTGAGCGGATCTTGCAGAAAAACATCCAGCGCCTGCCGCACTTTCGCCAGTTGCGCCTCATCCGCCAGCCACAGCTCGGCCTCTTGTCCCGTCACACGTATTTCCAGACTGATATTCTGCGTCTGCATGTAATCAACAAACGCCTGGGCCAGACGTAGATTGGATAGGGCTATAACTCGAATCATGGTGGTCTACCGGATAGTTTCGAATACGGGGCGTACTCGACAGTAATATGATGGAAACCATAGATAATAACCCATCAAACGCCAGGTTAAATACCAGGAATGCGCCGTGAAAAGCGTAACGCTCAGGAAAAACCATCAGCGTCGGCGGATAACAAGGGCATCATGCTCCGCTGTCGATCGCCTGCGGGTAGCGCTGTTGCCAGGCTTCAAAACCGCCGTCAACGCTGCAAACCACGTCGAAGCCCAGGCTGAGCAAATACTGCGCCGCGCTGCGACTGCTGATGCCGTGATAGCAAATGACCATTACCGGCGAGGTAAAGTCGGCCTCACGCACAAATTCAGACAGGGTTTCATTACTCAGATGTATCGCGCCGGGTACATGCGCGGCGGCAAAGCTCTGCGGATCGCGAATATCGACGATAATCTCCCCCTGTCGCCAGCGGGAATACGCATTTTCAATATCAATCGCTACAAATTGTTCCATTAAGCGTTATAACCTTGATTAGTCACCAGGCACCTACGAACAGGGTATCATTGTAACCCGTGAAACATCGCATGAAACCCGGCAAACCATAGGGTTATAACAAAATCCTCTTAAACCAATATCACTTCCACGTTCAGTTCGCGAAGCTGCGCCACTATCTGCGCATTAGCCTGTTTGCCAGTAATCACCACGTCGATCTGCTCCACCCGGCTGAACAGCATGCCGGCGCGTTCGCCGATCTTGCTGCTGTCCACCACCACCGCCAGCTTGCCGACATAGTTAAGCATCTTTTGCTCCGCCATCGCGGTCAGCATATCGGTTTTATACAACCCTTCCACCGTCAGCCCCTTGCCGCTGGTAAACATCCAGTGTCCGGCATAAAGACTGGCGTCCCCTTCCTGCGGAGCCAGGGTAATGGACTGGCTTTTATTGTACTGCCCGCCCATGATGACGACGCTGTCGTGCTCTTGTTCAATCAGGTAATTCGCCAATGGAAGGTAGTTGGTGATCACCTGAACGTCTTTGCCGCAGATCTCCTGCCCCAGCAGAAAAGCCGTCGAGCCGCAGTTAATCACCACGCTCTCGCCCGGACGACACAACTGCGCCGCCGCTTTGGCGATACGCATTTTCTCATCCAGATTGTGCGCCTGATAAATATTGAGCGGCGTCCAGGCCGGGCGCGGAACATTGACGGCTTCGGCGCCGTTGCGAACTTTCCGCAGCTTCCCCGACTCGTCAAGCTTATTGATATCACGCCGGGCGGTGGCGGGCGAAACATCAAAGCGCTCAATCAGGTCGGCAACGGTCAGTTGCCTTTGTCGCTGCAAGAAATCAAGGATGGCGTTATGGCGCTGAGATTCGGTCATACTGGCCCCGCTAAATGGATTCTGACCACCGATTATAATGAGCGCTTTCGGTAATTTGAATCATAACTTGTCAAAAGTACGCACGGGATAGCGTCTACGGATAACGATACGAAGAACAAACGAGGGGTAAAACGGGCGGACCACGCCGCCCACGAACCACGCATCCAGTGCTTTTACAGGAAAGATTTAAACGGTAAATCCGGCTCCAGGGTAAAGCAGTCATCAAATCCGCGCGGGTAGTGATACTCCAGATTATCTTTATCCTGAGGCCAGGTGAATTTGCCGCCGACCTGCCAGATAAAGGGCTTGAAATCATACTTCAGGCGATCTTTCTTCATTTCCCACAACACGCGGATTTCCTGCGGATCGGCTTGAAAGTTGGACCAGATATCATGATGGAACGGAATGACGACTTTGGCATTCAACGCCTCGGCCATGCGCAACATATCGGAACTGGTCATTTTATCGGTGATGCCGCGCGGGTTCTCGCCATAGGAGCCAAGCGCGACATCGATCCGATGCTCGTTCCCGTGTTTGGCGTAATAGTTTGAATAATGGGAATCCCCGCTGTGGTAAAGATTGCCGCCCGGGGTTTTGAACAGGTAGTTCACCGCCCGTTTATCCATGCCGTCAGGCAGCACGCCGGCGGCTTTTTCATCGACCGGAAGCGTAATCAACGCGGTGCGATCAAATGCGTCGAGCGCATGAATTTCAACATCTTTAATCGTAATCACATCGCCCGGTTTCACCACGATGCAGCGTTCACGCGGCACGCCCCAGCCGATCCACAGATTGACGCAGCTTTCCGGGCCGATAAAGGGGACGTTGGCGTCGCAGTTTTTCATCACGGCGGCGGCCACGTTCACATCGATATGGTCGTTATGATCGTGCGTCGCCAGTACCGCATCGATTTGGCGAATGGCGAAAGGATCAAGAACAAACGGCGTGGTGCGCAAATTGGGCTGTAATTTTTTCACGCCGGCCATACGCTGCATCTGGTGACCTGACTTCATCAGCGGATTACCGTGGCTCTGTTTGCCCGTGCCGCACCAGAAATCCACACAAATATTCGCTCCCTCTTCCGACTTCAGCCAGATGCCGGTGCAACCGAGCCACCACATGGAAAACGTTCCCGGCGCCACCTGTTCCTGTTCTATCTCTTCATTCAGCCAGGTTCCCCATTCCGGGAAGGTACTGAGAATCCATGACTCACGGGTAATGCTCTCGATTTTACTCATAGTGTGAACCTCATCATCGATCGGTTTGGCGTAGGATTGAATAAAAAAACCAGTAAATGATCACTTGGTGAAAACTAATGATTTTATTTTGAGAATTTATCACCGTTTTTTGATGGTGACAATCGACTATTTCACAAACAAGGGCGGCGGATTTTCATCGCGCTATTTTACGGCAAATGAGAAACATCGATTTAAAAATGATTAATTACATGAAAAGTAACGACAAAAAATATTACTTCGCTTTTTTATCTGAATACCCTCGTCATCATAAACGATATTTGCGAAGCCAATCACAAATAATCAATAAACGCCTTTTTGTGATTATTAATGATTGTTAGAGTGTTCTGGCCCTACAAAAAATACCTGCCGCGCCGGCGCAATTCGAATACGGCGCCCAACAGGATGACCAAAGGCCGAACGGAGTGCTTATGGAAACCCTCTATAATATCTTTACGATTTTCTTTAATCAGGTCATGACGAATGCCCCGCTGCTGCTGGGGATTGTGACGTTCCTCGGTTATCTGCTGCTGCGCAAAAGCGCCACCGTCATCATTAAAGGCACGATCAAAACGATCATTGGCTTTATGCTGTTACAGGCAGGCTCCGGCATTCTGACCGGCACGTTCAAACCCGTCGTGGCGAAAATGTCCGACGTATATGGCATCAGCGGCGCCATATCGGATACCTACGCCTCCATGATGGCGACCATCGAACGCATGGGCGAAGCCTATAGCTGGGTCGGTTATGCGGTATTGCTGGCGCTGGCGCTGAATATCGTTTACGTCCTGCTGCGCCGGCTCACCGGCATCCGCACCATCATGCTTACCGGCCACATCATGTTCCAGCAGGCGGGGCTGCTCGCCGTATTCTTCTATATTCTCGGCTACCCGATGTGGACCACCATCATCTGTAGCGCCGTACTGGTTTCCCTCTACTGGGGGATTACGGCGAACATGATGTATAAACCGACGCAGGCGGTGACGGATGGCTGCGGTTTCTCCATCGGACACCAGCAACAGTTTGCGTCCTGGCTGGCTTACAAGCTGGCCCCCTATCTGGGGAAAAAGGAAGAGAGCGTGGAAAGCCTGAAACTTCCGGGCTGGCTGAATATCTTCCACGACAATATTGTCTCCACCGCGATCGTCATGACGGTATTCTTCGGCGCGATCCTGCTCTCCTTTGGTCTGGACGTCGTGCAGCAAATGGCGGGAAAAACACACTGGAGCATTTATATCCTGCAAACCGGTTTTCAGTTTGCCGTCGCCATCTTCATCATCGTGCAGGGCGTGCGGATGTTCGTCGCAGAATTATCCGAAGCGTTTAACGGCATCTCCCAGCGGTTGATTCCCGGCGCCGTGCTGGCTATCGACTGCGCGGCTATTTATAGCTTCGCCCCCAATGCCGTGGTCTGGGGATTCATGTGGGGTACCATCGGTCAGTTAATCGCCATCGGCATCCTGATCGCTATCGGCTCCCCCATCATGATCATTCCCGGCTTTATTCCCATGTTCTTCTCTAACGCGACCATCGGCGTCTTCGCCAATCACTTTGGCGGCTGGCGGGCGGCGCTGAAGATCTGTCTGGTGATGGGCATGATTGAAATATTCGGCTGCGTCTGGGCGGTAAAACTGACCGGCCTCAGCGCCTGGATGGGCATGGCGGATTGGTCGATTCTGGCGCCGCCGTTAATGCAGGGATTGACGCTTGGCCTGTGGTTCATGAGCGTCGTTATCGTAATTGCCTTAATTTATATGGTCTTTGCCAGCCGGACATTGCGGGCGGAAGAAGACGCTGAAAAGAAACTCACCGAGTCCATGGAGAAATCATTATGACAGTACGAATTCTGGCCGTATGTGGTTGCGGACAAGGCAGCTCAATGATCATGAAAATGAAAGTGGACCAATTTCTAACGCAGCAGGGTGTCGACCACACCGTAAACAGCTGCGCCGTAGGCGAATATAAAGCGGAACTGAGCGGCGCGGACATCATCGTGGCTTCCACGCATGTCGCCGATGAAATCACGGTCAGCGGCAATAAATATGTGCTCGGCGTACGCAATATGCTTTCCGCCGCCGAGTTTGGGCCAAAGCTGATGGACGTCATCAAAGCGCACTTTCCTGCGGACTTAAAGCAATAAGGAACGATGATGAAGCTACGTGATTCTCTGGCGGAAAACCATTCCATACGCCTGCAAGCCGAGGCCAGCACCTGGCAGGACGCGGTGAAAATCGGCGTCGATCTGCTGGTCGCCGCCGATGTCGTCGAGCCGCGCTACTACCAGGCCATTCTGGACGGCGTAAAGCAATTCGGCCCTTATTTCGTTATCGCTCCCGGCCTTGCCATGCCCCATGGCCGACCGGAAGAGGGCGTCAAGAAAACCGGGTT
Source organism: Brenneria sp. g21c3 (assembly GCF_040240345.1). Lineage (NCBI taxonomy): Bacteria > Pseudomonadati > Pseudomonadota > Gammaproteobacteria > Enterobacterales > Pectobacteriaceae > Brenneria > Brenneria sp. g21c3. The sequence goes on from NZ_JBEIAB010000017.1 coordinate 34,726, forward strand.
TGCACTGGTCACCCTGAAAACGCCGCTGCCCTTTAATCATGCCGATAACGATCCGGTCGACATTTTGATCACTATGGCGGCGGTCGACGCCCATACCCATCAGGAAGTGGGCATCATGCAAATCGTGAATTTGTTTGAAGATGAAGCCAACTTTGACCGTCTCCGCGCCTGCCGCAGCGAGCAGGATGTCCTGAATTTGATTGACCACGCCGCCGCCGCGGCATGCTGATTAAGGAGTTTAGCGATGTCTCATTTACCCCTATTGCAAGTTGCGCTGGATAACCAAACGCTGGCGGATGCTTACCGCACCACCAGACTGATTGCCGAAGAAGTGGATATTATTGAAGTGGGTACCATCCTGTGCGTCGGCGAGGGCGTGCGCGCAGTGCGCGATCTGAAAGCCCTTTACCCGCATAAAATCGTGCTGGCGGACGCGAAAATCGCCGACGCCGGAAAAATTCTGTCGCGCATGTGCTTTGCCGCCGACGCAGACTGGGTCACCGTCATTTGTTGCGCGGACATCAACACGGCGGCCGGCGCGCTGGAAGTGGCGCGCGAATTCAACGGGGATGTCCAGATCGAACTGACCGGGTTCTGGACCTGGGAACAGGCGCAAGCCTGGCGCGATATCGGCATCCGGCAGGTGGTATATCACCGCAGCAGGGATGCGCAGGCCGCGGGCATCGCCTGGAGCGACGCGGATATCAGCGCCATCAGACGTCTGGCCGACATGGGCTTTAAGGTCACCGTCACCGGCGGCCTGGCGCTGGCGGACCTGCCGCTGTTCAAGGGGATCCCCATTCATGTGTTTATCGCCGGCCGCAGCATCCGTGATGCGGCGGATCCGGTAGACGCCGCTCGTCAATTCAAACACAGCATCGCCCAGCTCTGGGGATAAGGTGATCTCATGCTCACGAAAACCGTCCCCCTCGGCATTTATGAAAAAGCGCTGCCGCCGGGCGAAAGCTGGCTGGCGCGGCTGCAACTGGCGAAAGAGCTGGGCTTCGACTTCGTTGAAATGTCGGTGGATGAAAGCGACGACAGACTGGCCCGGCTTGACTGGCGTCGTGAGCAACGCCTGGATCTGGTCAACGCGATTTCGGTGAGCGGCATTCGCGTTCCGTCCATGTGCCTGAGCGCCCATCGGCGCTTTCCTTTAGGCTCGGAAAATGACGCGATCCGCGATCGCGGACTGGAAATCATGTTCAAGGCCATTCGTCTGGCGCAGGATGTCGGTATCCGGGTTATTCAACTCGCCGGTTATGACGTTTATTATCAGCAAGCCAACGATCTGACCCGCGAGCGTTTTCGCAACGGGCTGCAACTGGCGGTGGAAATGGCCAGCCGGGCGCAGGTCACGCTGGCGATGGAGATTATGGACTATCCGCTAATGAACTCCATCAGTAAAGCGCTGGGCTATGCCAACTATCTGAATAATCCGTGGTTCCAGCTTTATCCTGATATCGGCAACCTGTCGGCATGGGATAACGACGTACAGATGGAACTGAAGGCAGGGAAAGGCCACATCGTCGCCGTGCATGTTAAAGATACCCGACCGGGCGTGTTCAAAAATGTGCCGTTCGGAAGCGGCGTGGTTGATTTTACCCGCTGCTTTACCACGCTGCGCGAAAGCGGCTACTGCGGTCCTTATCTGATCGAAATGTGGAGTGAAACCGCTTCCGACCCGGTTAAAGAAGTTATCGCCGCGCGTGACTGGGTCAAGCAACAGATGAGCCGCGCCGGCTTGCTGGTGGAGGAAGTCGCATGATGCAACAGTTAAAACAGCAGGTTTTTGCGGCGAACATGGCGTTGCCGCGCCACGGTCTGGTGACCTACACCTGGGGCAATGTCAGCGCGATAGACAAGCAGCGGCAGTTCATGGTGATCAAACCCAGCGGGGTGGCTTACGAGGTCATGCAGGCAGACGACATGGTGGTGGTGGATATGCAGGGCAAGGTGGTGGAAGGAAAATATCGCCCCTCCTCCGATACCGCCACGCATCTGGAACTGTATCGCCGCTATCCGCAAATCGGCGGCATCGTCCATACCCATTCCACCCATGCGACCGCCTGGGCGCAGGCCGGGCTGGCGATCCCGGCGCTGGGCACCACCCACGCCGACTATTTTTATGGCGATATTCCCTGTACCCGTCCGCTAACTTCGCAGGAGGTTGAAGCGGAATATGAAAAAAATACCGGTATCGTGATTGCTCAAACAATCGGAGACGGCAATCCGCGTCACACTCCCGGCATTATCGTTTATCAGCATGGTCCTTTCTGCTGGGGCAAGGACGCGGATGAAGCGGTCCACAATGCGGTGGTGATGGAGGAAGTGGCGAAAATAGCGTGGATTGCCTGTTCCATTAACCCACGGCTACGCCCGATCGACGGCTATCTGATGAATAAACACTTTCACCGTAAGCACGGCCCCAATGCCTATTACGGGCAGCGGTAAGCCTATAAACCCCGTCCGGCGCCGATCAGAATCGGCGTATTTTTGACTGTCCTGGGAAAAAAGCCCCACGGAAGGGGATGCCTGCGTATCAAATTCGCTGACATGACAGTTTTGGGTCGCTCGCCGAAAAAACGACGTCCGCAGGCAAATTGACGGCGCATTATTCGCCGTTACTTTGCCCTCGCCTTTCTTTTCGCCTTTAATACCCACTTTTTTAATGTGACAATTATCGTCAATTTGTTACCTTCATCACGCATAAATGTTTTTATTTGGTTAACTATTGGCTACTTTGTTTGTTTACGATTATTATAATGCTCGAAAACGAACATTTAATTTTACGGTGGAGGAACAACGTGGAAACCAAAGATCTGATTGTGATCGGCGGCGGCATCAACGGCGCCGGCATCGCCGCCGATGCCGCAGGGCGTGGATTATCCGTCCTGCTACTGGAAGCGCAGGATCTGGCCTGCGCCACTTCCTCCGCCAGTTCTAAATTGATTCATGGCGGTTTACGCTATCTGGAACATTATGAGTTTCGTTTGGTCAGCGAAGCGCTCTCCGAACGTGAAACCCTGCTGAAAATGGCGCCTCATATCATTTTCCCCATGCGCTTTCGCTTGCCGCATCAGCCGCATCTGCGCCCGGCGTGGATGATCCGTATCGGTTTGTTTATGTACGACCACATTGGCAAACGCGTCAGCCTGCCGGCCAGCAAAAGCGTGAAATTCGGCGTAGGCTCGGTATTGAAGCCGGAATTGACCCAGGGTTTCGAGTATTCTGACTGTTGGGTGGATGATGCGCGTTTGGTGGTGCTGAATGCGCAGGAAGCCGCTAAGCACGGCGGCGAAGTGCGTACCCGCGCCAGGGTCGTCAGCGCCCGCCGCGAACAAGGAGTGTGGGTGGTTGAAGTCGTCGACTCACTCAGCGGGGAAACGCTCACCTGGCGCGCCAAAGGTCTGGTCAACGCCACCGGCCCGTGGGTAAGGCAATTTTTTGATGACGGCTTACAGCTAAAATCCCCCTATGGCATCCGTCTGATCAAAGGCAGCCATATTGTCGTCCCTAAAGTCCACGATCAGCCGCAGGCCTACATTCTACAGAATAAAGATCATCGCATTGTCTTTGTGATCCCCTGGCAGGATGAGTTCTCCATCATCGGCACCACCGATGTGGAATATCACGGCGATCCCCATCAGGTAAAAATCGATGAGGGCGAAATCGACTACCTGTTGGACGTCTATAACGATCACTTCAAACAACCGCTCAGCCGTCAGGATATTGTCTGGACCTATTCCGGCGTGCGTCCGCTGTGCGATGATGAATCAGATTCTCCGCAAGCCATCACCCGCGATTACACGCTGTCGGTTAGCGATGAACAGGGTCAGGCACCGCTGTTATCCGTATTCGGCGGCAAGCTGACCACCTATCGCAAGCTGGCGGAGCATGCGCTGGATAAATTAGAAAAATACTATCCTCAGGCGGGCAAAGCCTGGACCAAAGACGCCGTGCTGCCCGGCGGCGATATCGCCGGCTCGCGTGATGAATATACGGCCGCCCTGCGCCGCCGCTTTAATCTGCCGGAAGCGCTGGCCCGCCGCTACAGCCGGACATACGGGTCGCACAGCGAGTTGATTCTGGCGAATAGCAAGGGACTCAGCGACCTGGGCGAACATTTTGGTCATGATTTGTATGAAGCGGAATTGCGCTATCTGGTGGACAAAGAGTGGGCTGTCGCACTGGACGATGTGATCTGGCGCCGTACCAAATTGGGTATGTGGTTAAATGAATCGCAGCAACAGCGCATCAGCGAATGGCTGGATACATACCGCCATCAGGCGGCAAAAGTCGATTAATTCCTCTCCAGCAAAACGTTTACATCTTCGTAAACGTTTTGCATCACCAAATCGTATCGACGCCGTTTTCCCGTTATTTCTCACCATCAAAATCGCTTATCCCCCAGCCGAAACCGCGCGTATATCATTTTTAATCCATCCCTTTATTTTCATATATTACGAGATAAATCAAAAAAGAATATTATTCCAGCCCAATCAATTCCCGATATTCCCGCCTCCACTGACATGCCAAAAAATAACAAACAAACAACTATTATTAACCATTAATAATATTATTTAACCTAAATGACGAACTATACATTCTTATCACAAAAAATATTTATTAATTATTTAACCTTTAGCCTTCTAAATAATAATAAGAATCAATAAGCATAACTATATTAAAAACAAATAATTTATAAGACATTAATCACATAATAAAAAAAATTATAACCACAGGATAAATAAGGTTAATAAAAAAGATAAAAATGGCATATAGTAAAAGGCGTGACCTACCGTGAAATAGGGTCGTCATTAGGGTATGAAAAGTCATTATATGTGCCGCTGAACATCGGATCGGTAGCAAATTGATCGGATGCCATTGGTGAAATTAAACAGGAAACGCCAACCGTTATTCACATAAATATATAACGATATTCAAATCAGGTCGCCTCTTTATTTTCAGCCGATTTTATCTTTGACATTTTGCTATAGGTTTTATTTATGCTTATTTATTCCTGATAAGTTTCAGCACGCGGGTGGTGACGCCTCTGCAACTTGAAAGTTAAAGGGGATATTCGGGTATGCGGGGGATAAGAATTAAATGCCTAATCAGGTTGAACGTCCTTTACTGGATCTGGGATTAACAAGACTGGAGTTCCTGCGCATTTCAGGCAAGGGCCTGGCAGGAATAACTATCGCGCCGGCGCTGCTGTCCTTATTGGGATGCAGACAAGAAGACATCAACAGCGGCAACGTCGGGCTGACCACCACACCGAAAGGCGTACTGGTGACGAAAAGAGCCCGATGCACGGGCTGCCACCGCTGTGAAACCGCCTGCACCGCCTATAACTACGGCAGCGTTGGCTCCTTCTTCTCTCGGGTGAAAATCCACCGTCATTTTTATTACGGCGACGGCGGCATCGGCTCCGGCGGCGGGCTGTATGGCGACCTTAATTTCACCACCGATACCTGTCGACAGTGTAAAGACCCCGAATGTATGAAGGTCTGCCCGATAAAAGCCATCGCCTATAACGAGGAACGCGGCTGTATAACTGTCGATGACCGACGCTGTATCGGTTGTTCCGCCTGCACTACCGCCTGTCCGTGGATGATGGCGACAGTTAATCCGCAGATCAAAAAGTCCGGTAAGTGCAATTTATGCGGAGAGTGCGCCGCCGCATGCCCTACAGGCGCATTGAGCATCATCGACTGGAAAGAGATTACGGTTTAAATCACCCGGCTTTTATCGCTATCCATTTATCGGTGACGATGCCCCACATGCAGGAAATAAATTATGATCAACGGTTGGACTGGCAATATATTACGAATCAATTTAAGCACCGGCGCTATCACCAAAGAAGATTCCAGCGAATATAAAAAATTTATTGGCGGAATGGGATTTGGCTACAGAATCATGTACGACGAGGTGGCGCCGGGAACCAAACCTTTTGACGAAGCCAATAAGGTGGTGTTTGCCGTCGGGCCATTAACCGGCTCCGGCGCCCCTTGTAGTTCACGCGTTAATATCACCTCATTATCTACCTATACCCGCGATCATTTAGTCGTCGATGCGCATATGGGCGGTTTTTTCGCTGCCTATATGAAATACGCCGGCTACGACGCCATTATTATCGAGGGGAAATCGCCCAGACCGGTGTGGATTAATATTCAGGACGATAAGGTCAGTATTGAAAATGCCGCGTTCCTGTGGGGAAAAGGCACGCGGGAAACCACGGAAGAAATTTGTCGCACCACCAATGTCGAAGCCTGCGTTGCCGCTATCGGCCCGGCCGGAGAAAATCTGGTGCCGTTGTCCGGCATTCTGAACAGCCGTAACCACAGCGGCGGCGCCGGGACGGGCGCGGTGCTGGGCTCCAAGAATCTTAAAGCCATCTCGGTCATCGGCACCCAGGGCGTCAACGTCGCCAATCGGGAAGAACTGAAAAACCTGAACGACTACATGATGACCGAGCTTATCGGCGCGAATAACAACCATGTCGTTCCCAGCACCCCGCAAGCCTGGGCGGAATACTCGGATCCGAAATCACGTTGGACCGCGCGCAAGGGGCTGTTCTGGGGAGCCGCGGAAGGCGGCCCGGTGGAAACCGGCGAAATTCCCCCCGGCAACCAGAATACCGTGGGCTTCCGCACCATGAAATCCGTCTTCGATCTCGGCCCGGCGGCGGAAAAATACACGGTAAAAATGGGCGGATGCCACTCCTGCCCCATCCGCTGTATGTCGCAGTTGCACGTCCCTCAGGCCAGTCAATATGGCGTACCGGCCACCGGCGGCAATACCTGTGTGGCGAACTTTGTCCACACCAGCATCTTCCCGCACGGGCCGAAAGATTTTGATGAAAAGGGCGACGGCAAGGTGGTGGGCAATCTGGTCGGACTCAATATTTTTGACGACATGGGGCTATGGTGCAATTACGGTCAGTTGCACCGCGATTTCATCTACTGCTATAGCCACGGCGTCTTCAAACGCGTCCTGCCCGCCGAAGAATACAACGCCATCCGTTGGGATCAGCTGGAAGCCGGCGATCCGGCCTTCATCAAGGACTTTTACCATCGGCTGGCGCATCGTATCGGGGAACTCAGCCATTTGGCCGACGGTTCTTATGAAATCGCCAAACGCTGGGATCTGGGCGACGCCTACTGGAATGACAAAAAGAACAAGCTCTGGTCGCCGATGGGTTTCCCTGTACACCACGCCAATGAAGCCTCCGCGCAGGTGGGGTCGATCGTCAACTGCATGTTTAACCGCGATGCCATGACGCACACCCACATTAACTACATCGGCAGCGGACTGCCGTTGGCGCTGAAAAAAGAGATTGCCGGCGAATTATTCGGTTCTCCCGATGCTTACGACGACACCAAGAATTACACCCCGATCAACGAATACAAAGTGAAGTATGCCCAATGGACCATCTTCAGAAGCTGCCTGCATGACGCCATTACGTTGTGCAACTGGGTCTGGCCGATGACCGCCTCACCGCTCAAAAGCCGTGGCTATCGCGGCGACTTAGGCATGGAAGCCAAGTTCTTCGCGGCGGTGACCGGGGAACCCACCACGGAAGCCAGTCTGGATTTGGCCGCCGAACGCATCTTCACCCTGCATCGCGCTTACACCGTCAAGTTGATGAACACCAAAGATATGCGTCACGAGCACGATCAGATCTGCGACTGGGTTTTCGATAAAGATCCCGATATCCAGGTGTTTACCGAAGGCACCGACAAGATGGATCGGGCGGATATGCAAAAATCCCTGACGATGTTCTATACGGCAATGGGTTGGGATCCCGAACTCGGCTGTCCGACCCGGGAAACGCTGATCAGACTGGGTATGGAAGACATCGCCGACGATCTGGCGGCGCGTAATTTGCTCCCGGCATAGCGATATTGATCATGACTACCACAACATCATTCACATCGGGGGCATCCGAGCCGGAAGAGCGACACGACGCGCCGCTGGATATGAGCAGAAGACGGTTATTGCTGCCGTTATCCCCGCGGCCTACGGCAACGGCGGACGACGATGCCGCGGCAAACGACGTTAGCGAACAGAAAGCGCCGTTTTTAGCCGTCGCGGATTATATCCGCCGCTGTTCGGCCGCGGGCGAATTGGTTGACAGACGGAGCCTTCAGACGGCCCCTTACTTACTGGATGAGGAAACCGTCGGCCTGCTGTTTGAACAGATTGGCGCTAGCGATAGCTGCGCGGACATTATCGCCATCGGCAACGATGAAACGCAGTATTACTACTCGGATCAAAGCATGAGTCACAACTATGCGCGGATTCTGGTTTTCACTCACGAGCAGGACATCTGTAAAACCATTGCGGACACCGTCCGCTTCGAGTGCCAAACCTATCCGCGGCCTTACAAGGTGCAAATGCTGCGATTTCCGCCCTACGCCTTCGATCAGGAAAAGATTGACGGCGCGCTCCGCTTTTTCGAGCAGTCTGAGGAATTTGAGGATATCCGTCTCATCACGGCCTCCAACGGCGAGCCCTATTTGTTCAGTGAACGGTTCATGAGCCGCGGCAAGGCCTGGGGGCTATGTGAATGGATTGAAGTTGAACAGTATGAAAATCCTTAACCATTTTCCATCAACGCGCGACGGGAAAAAGACCGACATCGTGCAGTCGCGGCCCGGCGCATTGGAGAACCGATGAAAAAGCGAGTGTTGATACCGCGAATAAAACCGATTTTGAACGATTCATTTTCTGGGAGGCAGGGAAGATGACATGCTCACGCCGTAAATTTGTCCTCGGCATGGGATCGGTGATTTTTTTTAGCGCGCCGATCTTCTCCGCCTTCGGCGGAACCAATAAAAGCAAACCGGCGCGCTACGCCATGATCCACGACGAAGTGCGGTGTAACGGCTGCAATATTTGCACCGTGGCCTGCCATAAAGTGAACAAAGTCCCGGTCGGCGCGGCGCGTATGAGCATCGCCCATATTGCGATGACGCCGCCGGAGCAGGGAAATATTTATCACTTTTTCCGTCATTCCTGCCAACAGTGCGAAGATGCGCCCTGCATCTCCGTATGCCCGACCGGCGCATCTTACCGGGATGACGGCACCGGCATCGTACGGGTCGACAAAGCGAAATGCATCGGCTGTAGCTACTGCATTTCCGCCTGCCCGTATCAGGTGCGTTACCTTAATCCCACCACACGCGTCGCCGACAAGTGCGATTTCTGTCTGGAATCCCGGCTGAAAAAAGGCTTTCCGCCCATTTGCGTCAGCGCCTGCCCGCAGAGCGCGCTCATTTTTGGGCGCGAGGACAGCGACGTCGTGCAAACCTGGCTGAAAACGCATGAATATTATCAATACCAATTGCCTGATGTCGGTAAGCCGCATATTTATCGCCGCCCCGGCCCGCATGACGTCGAAAAGGTGAATGTATGAATATTATGCCGAACGCAGCGCTGTTTCAGGAACAGCTCTACCAATATGTTTATATCTATACGCCTGATTTCTGGCCGGTATGGCTGATTCTGGCCGGGGTGTTATTTGCGGGCATGCTGGGCGTGTTAACGCTGCACGGGCTGCTGCGTTACAAGCTCGCGCCACCTCACGCGCCGTCACATGAAGAAAAAGTGTATCTCTATTCACGGGCCATCCGCCTCTGGCACTGGAGCAACGCGTCGCTGTTTATTCTGCTGCTCGCCAGCGGGCTGCTCAACCACTTCGCCGTGGGCTCGGTGAAAGACACCATCATGCTGGTCGCCCTGCATGAGGTATGCGGCTATCTGTTATTAATCAGTTGGCTGGCGTTTGTCCTGATTAATGCCTTCGGCGACAACGGACATCATTATCTGATCGACCGTCATAGCTGGGGACGACGCGCTTTTTTACAGGTTCGCTTTTATCTGTACGGCATTATCAGAGGAGAAGATCACCCCTTCCCGGCCACGCCGCGCGCCAAGTTTAATCCGCTACAGCAGGTCGCTTACCTCGGCGTGATGTACGCGCTGCTGCCCGCATTGCTGATAACCGGCGTACTGTTAAGCAATCCGCTCTGGCTGCCGGCCGATTTTGTGCTGATCAAAGCCTGGCTGCTGCCGCTGCACCTGGCGCTGGCCGTCGCCGGTCTGTTTTTCCTGTGCGGGCATATTTATCTATGCACCACCGGCCGGACGCCGACCCAGACATTCCGCTGCATGATTGATGGTTACCATCGCCACTAAAGCGGCACGCAACGGCAGGCGAGAATGAAAAAAATCACCAAACAGCAGCTACACGCGCTACAGGTCAGTCCGCAAATTTATCGCTGGTTCCTGCGTCGCTTTCCGCAAGGCGCGGAATATCAGGATATTCACCATGCGCTGATGCATGACGGATATACCGAATGGCTGGAGAGTCTGGTGGAATACAGCTATGCGCTCGGCGCCGGTTCGCCCCGCTTTATGACGCAGGAACTCAGCGCCATACAGGCGATGGTTGAACAGTTGACGAACGGCAACAGCCGCGTTGTTCAGGTAAAACCCCGCCCCCATGCCGGAGAATGCGCGTCAGGCTCCCCCGGCGAAACGCGGTTGGCCGCGAGCGACCCGGCGCTGGATATCGGCTGCATTGGTTTGCACAGTAAAATCGCGTTATCCGGCCCCTATAATTTTATCGGCAATGCCGGCGAAAACAGCGGCATTGCCAGCGTGGGCCACGCCTGCCAACTCGTCAGCGCCGGTTTTGCCGCGAAGATCAGCAATACCGGTCAACACAGCCGCATCGGCAGCCTTGGCGGACGAACGCGTATCAGCAACAGCGGAAACTCCGTCAAAATCAGCAGCGCGGGACGCGGCTCGCACACGGCCAACAGCGGCATGCGCTGCTATATCGGCAGCGTAGGCGAATCGTCGAGCATCGCCAATGTGGGAGATATGTGCAAGCTCGGCGCGGCAGGCAGTGAAAGCCGCATCAGCAATGCGGGCGACAACGCGTCAATCACGGCCACCGGCGAGAATGCGGTGGTGACGTCATCGGGCAGCGTCAACACGTTGGTGCTGGGTAAAGGCGGCTGCGCCGCATTGACTTATCACGACGGCGAGCGCACCCGCTTTCTGGTGGTATATGAAGGGGAAAACGGCGTCGTCGCCGGGGTAAAATACCGGATTAACGCAGCATTCGAGCTGGAAGCGTGCGGGTAAATCAGCGCCTCCCCCTGACAAGGGGGAGGCTGGGAGGGGGGCAGGAATGGCGGAGTGTTAAACTTTGCCGGCCAATCAACCGCTACAACCGTATCGGCTTGATATTCCAGATTTCCTCGGCATATTCGCCGATGGTGCGGTCGGAGGAGAAATAACCCATGCTGGCGATATTGTACGCGGTGCTGCGCGTCCATTCGTCCTCGTTACGGTAAAACTCATCCACCCGATCGTGCGTATCGACATAGCTGCGGTAGTCGGCCAGCAGCTGATAGTAGTCGCCGAAATTCACCAGTGAATCAAACAGATCGCTATAGCGCCGGCTGTCGTCCGGGCTGAAGACGCCGGTGGCGATCTGCGTCAGCACCCGGTGCAGTTCATCATCCTGATCGTAATATTCGCGCGGGTTGTAACCGTTTTGGCGCAGCGCTTCCACCTGATCGGCGGTATTACCGAAAATAAACATGTTTTCTTCGCCGATGTGCTCCAGCATTTCCACGTTCGCCCCGTCCAGGGTGCCGATGGTCAACGCGCCATTCAGCGCGAATTTCATATTGCTGGTGCCGGAGGCTTCCGTCCCCGCCAGCGAGATCTGCTCGGAAAGATCCGCCGCCGGAATGATGATCTGCGCCAGACTGACGCTATAGTTCGGGATAAAAACCACTTTCAGCCGATCGCGCACCGCCGGATCGTTGTTGATCACCTGCGCCACATCGTTGATCAGATTGATAATGTGCTTGGCCATATAGTAGGCCGATGCGGCCTTGCCGGCAAAAATCGCCACGCGCGGCACCCGATCAAGGGAAGGATCGTCCTTAATGCGGTTATACAGCGTGATGATGTGCAGCACATTGAGCAACTGACGTTTGTATTCGTGAATCCGCTTAATCTGCACGTCGAACAACGCTTCCGGGTTCACCACGATATTCAGGTTTTCCGCGATATAAATCGCCAGCCGCTTTTTATTCTCTAATTTAGCCTGACGGATGCGCTGCACAAACGCCGGATAGTCGATATGCTGCTTTAGCTCGTCAAGCTGGCTGAGATCGGTACGCCAGGTCTGGCCGATGGTATCGTCCAGCACTCTGGCGAGCGAAGGATTTGCCAGCGCCAACCAGCGCCTCGGCGTCACGCCGTTGGTTTTGTTGCAAAAGCGATTGGGAAACAAACGCGCGAAGTCGGCGAACAGCGATTGCACCATCAGGTCTGAATGCAGCTCCGATACCCCATTGACCTTATGGCTGGCGACGACCGCCAGCCAGGCCATGCGCACTCTGCGTCCGTTGGTCTCCTCAATGATGGAGACCCGCGCCAACAGATCGTTGTCGTCGGGGATCTCTTTTTGCACGAACGCCAGAAAATACTCGTTAATTTCGAAAATCAATTGCAGATGGCGCGGCAAAATTTTGCCCAGCATATCCACCGGCCAGGTTTCCAGCGCTTCCTGCATCAGAGTATGGTTGGTATAGGAAAAGACCTTGCTGACCACATCCCAGGCGGCCTGCCATTTGAACTTGTGCTCGTCAATCAACAGCCGCATCAATTCCGGGATCGCCAGTACCGGGTGGGTATCATTCAGGTGGATGGCAAACTTTTCCGCCAGATTATCGTAGGTTTTATGCATCAACCAGTGGCGGTTGAGGATGTCCTGCACCGTGGCGGAAACCAGGAAATACTCCTGCCGCAGTCGCAGTTCGCGCCCTGAATAGGTTGAATCGTCAGGATAAAGCACCCGCGACACGTTTTCCGAATGGTTTTTATCTTCCACCGCGGCGAAATAGTCGCCCTGATTGAATTTACCCAGATTGATTTCATTACTGGCCTGCGCGCTCCACAAGCGCAGCGTATTGGTTGCGTCAGTATCAAAACCGGGGATGATCTGATCATAGGCGCAGGCGATAACCTCTTCGGTTTCCAGCCAGCGGACTTTAGCGCCTTCCTGCTGAATACGGCCGCCAAAGCGCACTTTGTAGCGCGTGCTGTGTCGTGGGAACTCCCACGCGTTGCCGTATTCCAGCCAGTAATCCGGCGATTCGGCCTGCTGCCCGTTGACGATGTTCTGCTTGAACATGCCATACTCGTAGCGGATGCCGTAACCGCGCCCCGGCAACGCCATGGTAGCCAGCGAATCCAGAAAACAGGCCGCCAGCCGCCCCAGACCGCCGTTGCCCAGCCCCGGATCGTTCTCTTCCTCAAGCAGATCTTCCAGCTCCAGCCCCATGCCGTCCAGCGCGGCTTGCAAATCCTCATACAGTCCCATCGCCAGTAATGCGTTCGATAACGTGCGCCCCAGCAGAAACTCCATCGAAAGGTAATAAACCTGACGGACATCCTGCGACAGTTGCGCCCGATTGGAACGCAGCCAGCGCTCGACCATACGATCGCGCACCGCCAGCAGCGTGGCGTTCAGCCAATCGTGCTTGGTGGCGATCGCCGGATCTTTGCCTATCGCGAACATCAGCTTGTAAGCGATAGAGTGTTTCAGCGCTTCCACACTGAGCGTTGGTGAAGTATACGTAAACGGCGTGTTCATAATATTCATCCCTCAGTGAGTAGTAGGGTTACCACAAGCGTTGATACAGCGCGCGATAAGCCTGCGCGGCGACCTGCCAACTAAAATCCATCGCCATGGCCTGACGCTGCACATAACGCCAGAGCGTCGGGCGCGCCCACAGCACAAATACCCGGCGAATCGCCCTGGATAGCGATCCCACGTTGCTATCGTTAAAGACGAAACCGCTCGCCAGACCGTCCGCCAGATTTTCCAGCGAACAATCCGCAACCGTGTCGGCCAGTCCGCCGGTGCGGCGCACCAGCGGCAGCGTGCCGTACTTCAGGCCGTAAAGCTGCGTTAAACCGCAGGGCTCGAACCGGCTCGGCACCATAATGACGTCCGCCCCGCCGATAATGCGGTGCGAGAAGGCTTCGTGATAGCCGATCTGCACCCCGACCTGACCGTGATACTTTGCCGCGGCGGCCAGAAATCCTTCCTGCAAGGCGGCATCCCCCGCCCCCAACACCACCAGTTGTCCGCCCTGATCCAGCAAATCAGGCACCGCGCTCAATGCGATATCCAGCCCTTTCTGGCTGGTGAGACGGCTGACGATGGCGAACACCGGCGCTTTTTCATCCGGTTTGAGTCCCATTGCCGTTTGCAGATGCCGTTTATTCTCCGCCTTGTTGAACAGCACATCCCGGTTGTAATGGCTGGTCAGCAACGAGTCATGCGCCGGATTCCAGATGGCGTCGTCAACGCCGTTGAGAATGCCGGACAGACGCCCTTCTTCTTCACGGGATTTTAATAACCCCTCCATGCCATAGCCGTATGCCGGCAACGTAATTTCATGCGCGTAGGTCGGACTGACCGTGGTCACATGATCGGCGTAATAGAGACCCGCCTTGAGATACGAAATCTGTCCGTAAAACTCCAGCCCGTAAACCTGAAAAAATTCGGGCGGCAATTGCAGCTCGGCCATATGTCGGGCGTCGAACAAACCCTGATAGGCTAAATTATGGACGGTAAATACCGATTTTGCCGGTCTGCCGCGAGCGGCCAGGTAGGCGCACGTCAAACCGGCATGCCAATCATGGGCATGCACCACGTCCGGCCGCCAGTAAGGATCCAGCCCGTCGGCCAGCTCGCAGCCCATCCACCCCAGCAGCGCAAAGCGTAAATAGTTGTCCGCATACGCATACTGCGCGGGATTGTGGTAGGGGCTGCCCGCTCGCTGATACAGCGCCGGCGCGTCGATCAGATAAATACCGACGCCGTTAAAATAGCCATACAGCAAAGTGACCTGTCCGGCGAACGTATCCCGTTCGCTCACGATTTGCGTATTGGTAATACCTTTCTTCAGATCGGGAAACGCAGGCAGCACAACCCGGACGTCCATGCCGGCTTGAATCTGCGCTGCGGGCAATGCCCCGGTAACATCCGCCAAACCGCCGGTCTTCAACAATGGAAATAACTCTGAACAAACGTGTAATACCCGCATCATTACTCCTGTAATTGTCCCAATCTCATGATCTCTTGTTACCCGTCATTCCCGTCCCTTACCTCGTCATTCCCGCGCAGGCGGGAATCTCAGCAACTCCGAGCCGCCGGCGAAAGCAGATCCCCGCCAACTGCCGCGGGGACGACGGGGTGTTAGGCGGGGATTACCCCGCTTCCAGCATCGCTCGCGTCACCAGTACGATCCCTTCTTCCGAGCGATAAAACCGACGGCTGTCTTCTTCCGCGTTTTCGCCGATAACGGTGCCGTCCGGGAGCTGACAGGCGCGATCGATGACGCAGCGGCGTAAACGGCAGGAGCGGCCGACGACGACGTCCGGCAGCAACACCGTCGAATCAATGCTGCAAAATGAATTGACCCGCACGCGGGGAAACAGCACCGAATGCGTCACCACCGAACCGGACACGATACAACCGCCCGAAACCAGCGAGTTCATGGTCATACCGTGGCTGCCGGAATGGTCCTGCACGAATTTGGCCGGCGGTAATGATTCAATCGCCGAGCGAATCGGCCAGCTGCGGTCATACATATCCAGCTCCGGCGTCACGGACGCTAAATCGAGATTCGCCTGCCAATAAGCCTCCAGCGTGCCGACGTCGCGCCAGTAAGGGCGATTGCTGTCGCCCGAGGTGACGCAGGAGAGGGTAAAGGGATGGGCCCAGGCGGCGCGTTGGGCGACGATTTTCGGGATCAGATCCTGACCGAAATCATGGTTGGATTCCGTCTCGCTGAGATCTTCTTCCAGCAGGCGATAGAGATAGTCGACATTGAAGACATAGATTCCCATGCTCGCCAGCGCTAATTCCGGGTTATCCGGCATCGGCATCGGCTGCGCCGGTTTTTCGCTGAAATCGAGGATGCGATGCTGCGCGTCGACGCTCATGACGCCAAACGCGCTGGCCTCTTTCAGCGGCACCGGCAGACAGGCGACGGTACACTCCGCCCCTTTTTCGACGTGGTCGATCAGCATGCGCGAATAATCCATCTTGTAGATGTGATCGCCCGCCAGAATCACCACATATTCCGCCCGGTAACGACGGATAATATCCAGATTCTGACACACCGCGTCGGCGGTGCCGCGATACCAGTGTTCGGCGGCGGCGTTACGCTGCTGCGCAGGCAGCAGGTCGATAAACTCATTCATTTCCACGTTCAGGAACGACCAGCCGCGCTGAATATGCTGCACCAGCGTGTGCGACTGATATTGCGTAATCACCCCGATGCGGCGGATGCCGGAATTGAGGCAGTTGGACAGGGCGAAATCGATAATGCGAAACATCCCGCCGAAATGAACGGCGGGCTTGGCGCGCAAAGCCGTCAGATCTTTTAAACGGGTTCCCCGGCCTCCCGCCAGAATGAGCGCCACAGACTTCAGCGGTAATTGTCTTGCCAGCATCAGGGGATCGTTTTTGTCGTTACTCACCATGGCTCACTCCTTCTTATTTTGTAAGGATACAGACTGCCGGTGCATGCCCTTGCCATACCCCATCGTTAATGCGGTACGCGTTTCCATCGAACGGAGGCGAGACTTTCCACGGCCCTGGCGGCAAAATGAAGTCCTCCTGGCGTTCGCTGGCGTTGATCAGCAATAACCAACGTTCCGAAAGCAAAATTTGTAACCTGGGAGCGCCCTGCTCCCACTGTTGCGCGGTCAGCGGCCGCCCGGTTGCATCCAGCCATTGCACGGCGCCGTCGCCTTCCCGCCACCATCCTTCCTGTTGCAGCGCCGGTATCGCGCGGCGCAGGCGGATCAACCCGGCGGTAAAGCGGATCAGATCCTCGTCGACGTCATCCCAGCGCAGCCAGGTCAGTTCGTTATCCTGGCAATACGCGTTATTGTTGCCCTGCTGGCTGTTCCCCCGTTCATCCCCCGCCAGCAGCATGGGCGTCCCCTGTGAGAGCAACAGCGTCGTCAGCAATGAGCGCTGGCTATTCTGACGCCGCCGTTGCGTCTCCTCGTCGGCATCCAGCCCCTCCGTGCCGTGGTTATTGCTGAAATTGTTGTCGGCGCCGTCGCGGTTATCCTCGCCGTTGGCGTCATTGTGTTTATGGTTGAAGCTGACCAGATCGCGCAGGGTGAAACCGTCATGAGCGGTCAGTTTGTTCACCGAGGCGTAAGGCAGGCGATCGTGATGCTGGAAGATATCGCTGGAGGCGGCGAAACGACGGGCGAAAACGCCGGGCGCAACATCGCCATGCAGCCAGAAGCGGCGCATGTCGTCGCGATAGCGGTCGCTCCATTCGGCGAAGGGCGGCGGGAAGCCCCCCAGTTGATAGCCGCCGTCGCCCAGATCCCAGGGTTCGGCAATCAGTTTGCAGCCCTCAAGCCGACGGTCGTTTTTCATCGCCGTCAGCAGCGGCGCCGCGGCGTTGAATGCCGGCGTGCGCCCCAGCACCGTCGCCAAATCGAAACGGAAACCGTCGACGCGACAGGTTTCGCGCCAGAAAACCAGACAGTCCGTCACCCAGTCGACCAGCGCCGGGTGGTTAAGGCGCAGGACGTTGCCGCAGCCCGTCCAGTTATGGTATTCGCCGCGTTCGCCCAGCCAGTAGTAGCTGCGGTTATCGATGCCGCGCAGCGACAGGGTCGGCCCCGCCGCGTCCAGCTCGGCGCTGTGGTTAAACACCACGTCGAGAATGACCTCGATACCGGCCTGATGCAGCGCTTTAACCGCATCGCGGAATTCGTTCAGCGCATCCTCGCCGGCGGCCAGACCGTTATCCACCGCGAACGGCAGCAGCACGTTATAGCCCCAGTAATTACGCAGCCCCATGCGCTGTAGCCGCGGTTCGTCGGCGTGCTGCTGGACCGGCAGCAGTTCCAGCGCGGTGACGCCGAGCGTTTGCAGATAATCGATAATCGCCGGGTGGCCCAGCGCGGCATAGCTGCCGCGGATTGCCGGCGGGATAGCGGGGTGCAATTGCGTCAGCCCGCGCACGTGGGCTTCATAAATCACGGTCCGGCTCCACGGCGTCTGCGGAAAAGCATCGTCCTGCCAGTCGTAATCTTCATCGACGACCACGCACTTGGGCATCACCGCCGCGCTATCGCGCTCGTCGCGCTCGTCGACGCCGCCTTGCAGGCAATCATCGTCCGCCACCCAGCCGTCCAACCGACGGGAGCACGGGTCAAGCAACAGCTTATGCGGGTTAAAACGTAAGCCTTGCGCCGGGTCGAAAGGCCCGTCGACCCGGAAGCCGTAGCGCAAACCCGGTTTGGCGCCGGGTAGATAGCCGTGCCAGATATCGCCGCTGCGCGCGGTTAACTCCAGCCGCCGCTCCTGCTGATGCGCATCGAACAGGCAGAGCTCCACCCGCTGCGCCTGTGCCGAAAACAGCGCGAAATTAACGCCTGCGCCATCAAAGCGCGCTCCCAGAGGGGTTGGACCGCCCGTTTGCAATACCGTCATTCATGCCTCTCTCACCAGATACAACGTTGCCAGGGGAGGAATGGTCAGCGCCAGCGACTGCGGCCGCTGATGACTACCGATCTCTTCGCTGTGAACCGCGCCTTCATTACCCAGATTGCCGCCGTGGTAGTAATGGGAGTCGGTATTTAAAATTTCCCGCCAGCGGCCGGGCTGATTAATACCGATGCGGTAGCCGTAGCGCGGAACGGGGGTAAAGTTACTGACCACCAGAATTTCATTGCCCTGCTCGTCGCGCCGCACAAAGGCAAACACCGAGTTTTCCCGATCGTCCGCCACCAGCCACTCAAACCCCTGCGGCTGGAAATCCAATTGATACAGCGGCGGCTGCCGGCGATAGCAATGATTGAGGTCGCGCACCAGGCGCTGCACGCCGCGATGCCAGCCCTCCGGCTCGTCCAGCAAATGCCAGTCCAGACTGGCGTCGTAATTCCATTCACGTCCCTGGGCGAATTCGCAGCCCATAAACAGCAGTTTTTTACCGGGATAGGCCCACATAAAGCCGTAGTAAGCCCGCAGATTGGCGAATTTCTGCCAGGCGTCGCCGGGCATCCGGTCGAGCAGGGAGCGTTTGCCATGGACGACTTCATCGTGGGAAAGCGGCAGGACGAAATTTTCGCTGTAGGCGTACAGCAGGCCGAACGTCAGCCGATCGTGGTGATATTTGCGGTGAATCGGGTCAAGCTGCATATACGACAGCGTGTCATGCATCCAGCCCATGTTCCATTTGTAATGAAATCCCAATCCGTTGCAGTCGGGAGGGAGGGTCACGCCCGGATAGTCGGTCGATTCTTCCGCCACGGTAATGACGCCCGGCGCGGCGTGGCCCAGCGTCTGGTTGGTATAGCGCAGGAACGCGATCGCCTCAAGATTCTCTCTGCCGCCGTAGTGATTCGGCACCCATTGCCCCTCGAGGCGGCTGTAATCGCGGTAAATCATCGAGGCGACGGCGTCGACCCGCAGACCGTCGATGCCGTAGTGTTCCATCCAGAACAGGGCGTTGCCCGCCAGATAGTTACGCACCTCATGGCGGCCATAGTTATAGATCAGGGTATTCCAGTCCTGATGAAACCCCTCGCGGGGATCGGCGTATTCATACAGCGCCGTACCGTCGAACTGCGCCAGACCATACTCATCGCCGGGGAAATGCCCCGGCACCCAGTCCAGCAGCACGTTGATGCCCGCCTCATGAAAGGCGTCGATAAATTTTCTGAAATCCTGCGGCGTGCCGAAGCGGCGCGTCGGCGCATACAGACCGAGCGGCTGGTAGCCCCAACTGCCGTCAAACGGGTGTTCGTTGATGGGCATCAGTTCAATGTGCGTGAACCCCATCTCCTTGATATAGGCGATAAGCTGTTCCGCCAGTTCCTGATAGCTAAGCCAGAAATTGTTATCCGTATGTCTGCGCCAGGAACCGAGATGCACTTCATAAATCGAGATCGGCGCCTGCAAGCCATTGGCCTGGCGACGCGCTTCATCGATCGGCGCTTTCTCCGGCAAGACGGTAATCAACGAGGCGGTATCCGGGCGCATCTGCGCTTCAAAAGCGTAAGGGTCGGCTTTCAGACGGACATGGCCATGACGGTCGATGATTTCATATTTATACAACTCCCCCTGCCCCACGCCGGGCAGAAACAGCTCCCAGATACCGTTTTCCTTGCGCAAACGCATCGGGTGGCGGCGGCCGTCCCAGAAATTGAACTGACCGACGACGGAAACCCGCCGCGCATTCGGCGCCCAGACGGCAAAGCGCGTACCCGCCACGCCGTCCAGCGTTTCCACATGCGCGCCCAGGCGTTCATAAGGGCGTAAATGCGTCCCTTCCGCCAGTAACCAGATATCCAGATCCTGCAACAGCGGCCCGAAGCGATAAGGATCTTCAATCAGGTACGTTTCCTGCTGCCAGGTCACAGCCAATTGATAGTGAAAAGCATTTTTTCTGCGCGGCAAGACGCCGCAAAAAAAACCGCGTTCATCATAACGTTGCAATTGCGCCACTTTGCAACCGCGACGGGTTTCCACCACCCAAACGTCCTGGGCATCAGGCAATAATGCGCGCACCTCGATTCCCTGTGAGGTTTTATGCATCCCCAATAGCGAAAAGGGATCGGCATAATGCCCGGCAATAAGTGAATTAATCGCATCAGAAAACTCCAGCATGGTATTCATCCTCTGATTAACCATTTGAATTAAATAAATATGTTACAGAAACAAGCCATTATGATGCGGTTATATCCCCCCTGATGGCATTTTGAATAAAATCAAATAAAAACAATGAATTAAAAATAATAAGCAATAAAAATGCTCATAATAAAATAATTCGCAGAGTGAAATAATTCACTCATCAATGATTACCTATTTAGCTTAGCCAAATAACCAGAGAATATCTGAGACGATGCCTAATTTTTCTGTTTATATTTATACAAATAAGTTATGTCCGCGGACATTTAGCATGAATTGCACAGGATTAATTCGTCTCAGAGAGGCGCCAGATATACTAAAAATCATTAATCAGCAAATACTATTCCAACTAAATGATAAAGATAATAAAAAATACGCCCGCCGGAGCGAAGCGCAAGAACGCTGCAACTTGAAAAATGAAGGGTATAATCCGTTGGCGCGAACATTACTGAGAGTGATTCTCCATGGTCAATCAGGTCGATTTGATTCTTTCCTTACTGCAACAGATGTGCGTTTATCTGGTGATCGCCTATCTGTTAAGCAAGACGCCTTTATTTATACCGCTGATGCAGGTCACCATCCGCTTACCCCATAAGCTGGTGTGTTATCTGGTTTTTTCCATGTTTTGCATCATGGGTACCTATTTCGGCCTGCATATTGATGATTCCATTGCCAATACCCGCGCCACCGGCGCCGTATTGGGCGGTATGCTGGGCGGCCCGTCGATCGGTTTTCTGGTCGGGCTCACCGGCGGACTTCATCGTTATTCGATGGGGGGCATGACGGCGCTGGCCTGTATGCTGTCGACCATCGCCGAAGGTCTGCTGGGCGGCTTGCTGCACAGCTATCTGACACGGCGCAACCGTATCGATCTGCTGTTTCGGCCTCTGGTGGTCGGTTTAACCGCGCTGGTGGCGGAAATCCTGCAAATGGTCATTATCCTGCTGGTCGCCCGGCCGTTTGATAACGCGATAGCGCTGGTGAGAGACATCGCCCTGCCGATGATGATCACCAATACCGTCGGCTCGGCGATGTTCATGCGCATTCTGCTCGACAGACGCGCCATTTTTGAGAAGTACACCTCGGCCTTTTCCGCCAAGGCGCTGAAAATCGCCGCCCGCGCCGAAGGCACGTTGCGACAGGGTTTCAATCAGCATAACAGCATGCGCGTCGCCCGCATCCTCTATGAAGAACTGGGGGTCGGGGCCGTCGCCATTACCGATCGTGAAAAATTGCTGGCGTTTATCGGCTTGGGCGACGACCACCATACCGTAGATTCCCCCATCACCTCGCGCCACACCCATCGGGCGATCGAGAAGAATCAGGTGGTCTACGCCGACGGTAATGAAATGCCTTACACCTGCTCCATTTCACCGAACTGCAAACTGGGATCGACGCTGGTGATCCCGTTGCGCGGCGAAGAGCAGCGCGTCATCGGCACCATTAAGCTGTACGAACCCAAGAACAAGCTGTTTTCCAGCATCAACCGCACGCTGGGAGAAGGGATTGCCCATTTGCTTTCCGCCCAGATTCTGGCCGGACGCTTCGAACGGCAGAAACAACTGCTGGCGCAGTCGGAAATCAAGCTGCTGCATGCGCAGGTTAACCCGCACTTTCTGTTTAATGCGCTCAATACCCTATCCGCCGTGATACGCCGCAATCCTGACCACGCCCGTCAGCTGGTGCTGTCGCTGTCGACCTTTTTCCGTAAAAACCTGAAGCGCAGCAATGACGAGGTATCGCTCAGCGACGAAATGGAACATGTGAACGCTTATCTGGAAATAGAGAAAGCGCGTTTCGCCGATCACCTGACGGTGGACATCACGCTGCCGGACTCGCTGTTGGAGGCGCGGCTGCCGGCCTTTTCTCTGCAACCCATTGTGGAAAACGCCATCAAACACGGCATTTCACAGATGTTCGACGTCGGTCATATTCATATCAGCGGGCGCCTGCACGCCAATACGCTGGAGCTGACGGTGGAAGACAACGCCGGCATGTATCAACCGCCCAGCGGCGGAGATGGTCTGGGGATGAACCTGGTGGACCGTCGCATCAAGGCCCGCTACGGTACGCATTTCGGCATCACCGTCGTCTGCGAGGCCGAGCGCTTTACCCGCGTCGAGGTGCGCGTGCCGTTTATTTCGCCCAAAAAGTTACTCAACGATCGGCGTCAGGCGGCTTAGCGATATCATGCTTAGGCTATCCTTCACCGCTTTATCAACGATGCCTGATTTGTATTATCAGGCATCAGGGTTTTCGTGGTGACTATTATGCTGAAAAAAACGCGACCGTCGCTGTTGTTCTTTATTACTACGCAATCGGTGGTAAATATCTTATTATTCAGCGCGTTTGTTTTTCTGAATCGGTTTTATCATCACTTCGGGCATGTAAAATGGCATACTCCCGCTATAACCTACATATACTTTGTCGCTCCAATAATATTAACTATAATTATCAACATGATTTTTATGAGCCTGTTTTATGATTAATTTTTTTATAAAAACGATAACAAGAGGATATGTAAAAGCATTTGACTGTTATGGATGAGACAGTAAGCTGCAATACTTCTGTATTCTATCGTTCCAGCTGTGCTGGTTTTTGTTTTATCTGTGGATCCCGTATCGTAGCGATTATGCGATCCTTATTTTCCTGATCTTCTTTTTGCCCGTCATCTCCAGCAATACCCGATGCATCAATTACGCCGGGTATTCTCGCGCCTGGTGTTTTGTCTGGCTGATCGCCCCGTATATCATGTTGTTTCTGCCTTTCTTGTTAAAGAAAAAGGCGATAGCGGGACCAGCGCAATAATCTCAGGCTTAAAGCCGAGAGATAAATATCCCCAGCGGCAACGAACCGGTGAGCGGCGATAAGACGCTTTAGTTTTTATCCTCTCCGTCCAGCACATCGCGCAGAAAATCGCCCAGATAGTTAAAGGCCGCCGCCGCCAGCACGATGGCGATCCCGGCGGGCAACATCTGCTCCGGGTGTATCATCATCACGTTTTTCGCCTCGCCCAGCATCGCGCCCCACTCCGGCGTGGGCGGCTGTACGCCCAGTCCGATAAAAGAGAGCGCCGATAACAGCAGGATCACCGCCCCCGTATCGGTGGTCGCCAGCACCGCCGTTTCCGCGGCGGTTACCGGCAGCAGATGCCGCAGGATGATATAACGGGATGTGCCGCCGATCAGCCTGGCGTAATGAATATAGCGCCGGTCGCTGTATTGCAGCACGATGCCGCGGATCATCCGGGCATACCAGGCCCATTTCACCAACAGCACCGCCAGTATGATATTGCCCAGCCCCGGCCCCAGGATCCCGACCAGAGCAAAAATCATCACTTCGCCGGGAAACGACAGCATGACATCGCACATTCGCATCAAGACGGCGTCGATACGCCCGCGGAAGTAACCCGCCAGCATGCCGATCAACATGCCGCACGCCAGGGCGACCGCCATCGCCGATAGCGATACCCATACCGTGCTGCGGATACCATATAGCAGACGAGAAAGCAGACAGCGTCCCAGATGATCGGCGCCCAGCGGATAAAGCGGGCCGGGGGCGTGATATTTATCGCGCCACGAAACCAGCAGGGGATCGTGCGGGGCGATCCAGGGCGCCAACAATCCCGCCAGCAGCAGCAGCGTCAGAAAACACAGGCACGTCAGCGCCAGCCGATCCTGCCTGCAACGCAGCCAGAACGCGCGGCTCATCCGGCGATACCGCGCCGCAAACGCGGATCAATCCGCATTTGCAGTAGATCGATGATAAAGTTCGCCGCCACAAACAGCAGCGCCATCAGCAAGATATACGCCTGAATGATCGGATAATCGCGGTTAAAGATCGCCGTCACGCACAGCCGTCCCAGTCCGGGCCAGGCAAAAACGTTTTCGATAATCAGCGTACCGGCAATCAGTTTGGGAATACTCATGCCAAGCGCCACCAGCGGCGAATAGAGCGCGTTAATCAGCACATGCCGCCAGAGGATCCGCCATTCGGTTAATCCCCTGGCCCGGGCATAGGCGACATAAGGCTGGTTAAGCTGCCCCAGCATATTGCTGCGCAACAGGCGGACATAGGTGCCGAGATAGCCCAGCGCCAGCGTTAATGCGGGTAATATCAGCGCCCCCGACGCCTGCATGCCGCCGACGGGCAACCAATTCAGTTTGACTGACAGCAGCCAAATCAGCAGCAGGCCAACCCAGTAGTTCGGCATCGCGGTAAGCAGGAAAAGCAGAGTACGCAGCAGTTTGTCCGGCCAGCGGCCGCGGGTAGCCACGCACAGCAGGGCGAACGACAGCGAAAACAGCAGAATCATGCCCAGCGCGCCGGCGGCCAGCCGCAACGTGGCGGGCAACGCCGTCATCAGTTCCCGCCATACGCTGGTTCCGGTGACGAACGAGGCGCCGAAATCCAGATGCAGACAACGTTGCAACCAGGAAAAGTATTGCCGCCAGAATGGCTGATCCAGCCCCAGCTCATGGCGCATCGCCGCAACCGCCTCATCCGTCGGCTCCACCATATTGACGCGCAGCGCCACCTCGGCGGGATCGGAAGGAGAAAGCTGGATCAGCGCAAAGGCAATCCAGGATATCGCCAGGAGCAGCGGGATCGTCGACAACAGCCGGCGGAAGAAATAGCGCGTCATCCGTTCTCCCGCCGCTTAACGCCAGTACATCTTTTCAAAAGGGATCTCATACTGCGAAGGATTAAACGTCACGCCTTGCAGATGAGGGCTGAAGACGGCTTTGGCGCGGGCATAGGTCAAAGGAATATAGACCGCTTCCCGCGCCAGCATCATAAATATCCGCCGGTACAGCGCCCGGCGCTGCGCCTCATCCGCGGCAATCAGCACCTGGCCAATCAGCGCATCCAACTCAGCTTTGTCCGGCAACCCTTTTTGCCCCTGGTAATCGGCATGCGACGGCAGGCGAAACGAAGAAACATAGGACTGCGGATCGTAAGGTTTGCCCCAGGACAGCGAATATTGCAGGTCGAAATCGCCGGACTTTTGCCTGTCCAGATAAGCCTGTTTCTCTTCGCCGATCAAGGAAACCTCAACCCCCACCTGGCGGAAATCGCTTTGTATCACTTCGGCGATTAGCTTTTCCCCGGCATTATTGGTGTTGTAAGAGAACACCAGCCGCAACGGTTGGCCCTGTTTTTCACGGATTGCCCTCCCCGCGGGTTGCCGCCATCCCGCCTCGTCCAGCAGCGCTTTGGCTTTGCGCGGGTCATAGCGGTAGACCGGCAGATCGGCGATGTCGGCATAAGGCACGTTACGGGCCAGCAGCGTTTCCGCCACGCTCTCGCTGCCCGCCATCACCCCTTCCGCGATCGCCTGCTTGTCCACCGCATACTGCAAGGCAAGCCGTACCTGGCGATCGGCGGTAATCGGCCGGCTGCTGTTCAGAACCAGCGCCCGCGAGGCCGCCGGCTCGCTAATCGCGGTATGAAACTTATTCATTGCCTGCAACGCCGCAAAGCTGTCGCCGTCCGTCATGTCGCCATCCGCGCCGAAAATAAGCTGAATATCGCCTTTCTCCAGCGCCAGCAACAGGCTTTGACCATCGGGGATCACGTTCCATACCACGCGATGAAGCCGCGGCGGCGTTCCCCAATAACGCGGATTGGCGTCAAACACCGCATACTGGTTTTTCACATGCGCCGTCAGCAGCCAGGGGCCGGTGCCGGCATAAGCGCTGACGCCATGTCGGGTTTGACCGTTGATAAAATTTTTCGGCGAGATAAAGCGAAAAGGCCGGGTTAAGCCCAGCTCCACCAGCGTGGGGTAATAGGGATTTTTCAGTTGAAGAGCGACGGTATAATCATCCACGACCTCGACGTTATCGATCTGGCGAACCAGCTCCAGCCAGGCATGGCGCTGATAATTCGCCAGTACCGCCTCCATGTTCAGTTTCACCGCCAGCGCATTAAAGGGTTCGCCATCGCTGAAGGTCACGTCGCGACGCAGATGAAAAGTATAACGTTTACCGTCCGGCGAGACCTCCCAGCGCCGCGCCAACCACGGCCGCACGCCCTGTTCGCTATTCACCACCAGCGGTTCAAACACCATGTTCTGCGCGGCCATCTCGCCGCTATAGAGGTGAGGGTTAATGTCGCGGATATCTTTGGTGCTGGCGTAATGCAACATCGAACGATCGGCCCCGCTTTCCGCGGCGAATCCATTCGACGCCGCCAGTGCGATCAGGGTCAGGCCGATCGCCGCGACAGCGCGGAAGAACCGTCGAGCCAGCATAATGTTGCGATTCGGCATCTCGTTCCCCGCCGGCTACTTTTCCGCACAGATCAAAAACATCGGCGTCGACGCGTAATTCACCTTTTCCGTCTCATCCCACAGTTCATCGCCAACGCGGGTGTCCAGCGCGATCTTGCGATAGCCGCATTTCAGCAGCGCCTGCGTATCCCACTGCGGACGGCGTTCACGGCTGAGCGGCAGTTGGCGGGCAATGTTTTCCATCGCCGCGGTATCGGTATCGACGTAGTGATCGTCCAGCCCCAGATAGCGGGCGTTGGCCCGGTCTTGCAGATAGCCAAGATGACTTTGTTCATCAAACAGTTGCAGATACCAGTTGGCATCAAAGTTAATCAACCGCCCGCCGGCGGCCAGCACCCGATGCCACTCGGCATAGGCGCACTGCGGATCGTCCAGGTTCCAGGTCACATTGCGCGTCACAATCAGGTCGAAGCGGTTATCCGCAAACGGCAATGAATGCACATCCGATAACACTAAGTTTATCTCGGCGCCGTAGCGCGCCGCGTTGCCGCGCGCCTGATCCAGCATCGCCTGCGTGATATCGACCGCCGTTACCTGATGCCCCGCCAGCGCCAGCGCGACGGCAAAGAACCCCGGCCCGCTGCCGATATCCAGCACCTTCAATACCGGTTTGTCCGGGGCGTATTCGTTGATTTTCTTCAGCCAGGCGGCGCGCTTGGCATTGGCTAATTCGGCGGCGTTCAGTTGACTGTAGCCGGCGGCCCGGGTCGTCCAGTAGCGCTGCACGTCATGCAATAGCTCGCGATTTTCATCGTCGACAAGGAGTTGGCTCACGCGGGGTTGTCCTGTTATCGATTTTTTTATGTTCGACTTATAACAGATAGGATTGGCTGATTTAACCGCAGAGTATGAACTTTATAAAAAAAATCATACTTTCTTGATCTGGCTTAACTTCAGCCGGCAAGGGGTTGGCGTTTTACTTGCCGTCTGCGCCGGCGATGCGGGATTGAAGACGTCACAACGGAATAAGATTCAACCGTCCGTGGCGGACGCCGGTTTGCGCCATCACGGACTCGGCAAAACGTTCAACCTGTGACGCCGTGCCGCGCAGAATAATGGTTTCCACGCACTCTTCATGGCTCAGATGCGTATGCATGGTGGAGACCGTTAAATCGTGATGATCATGCTGCATATCGGCCAACCGACTGGAAAGCTGGCGCTCGTGATGATCGTAGACGTAGCTCAGTACCGCCACGCACGCGCCGTTTTTATCCGTCGCCAGCGTCATCTCGCCCAGCTCGCGGCGCAGCATATCGCGAAACGCTTCGGAACGATTGGCATACCCTTTGCGCTGCATCAGTTCGTCAAAGTTCTGCGCCAGTTGATCATCCATTGAAATCGTCAGTCTTTGCACCGTCAGCCTCGCAGAGCAGTAAAATAGGGTAAGTTTGCGGGAAATTATATACGCAAATACGGCCTGGCGCAGCGCCTGAACAGCGCCGCGCCAAATCGCAGGAAGGATTACAGCAGAATACGCAGCATACGACGCAGCGGTTCGGCGGCGCCCCACAGCAACTGGTCGCCCACCGTAAAGGCGGACAGATATTCCGGCCCCATATTCAGTTTGCGCAACCGGCCGACCGGGGTGGACAACGTACCGGTCACCGCCGCCGGCGTCAGCTCGCGCATCGTGATCTCGCGATCGTTCGGCACCACTTTCACCCAATCATTATGGGTCGCCAGCATTTGTTCAATCTCCGGCACCGCCACATCTTTTTTCAACTTGATGGTAAAGGACTGGCTGTGGCAGCGCAGCGCGCCGACGCGAACGCACAGACCGTCAACCGGGATCGCGCGGCGGGTGCCGAGGATCTTGTTGGTTTCCGCCTGACCTTTCCACTCTTCGCGGCTCTGGCCGTTATCCAGCTGTTTGTCGATCCACGGAATCAGACTGCCGGCCAAAGGCGCGCCGAAATTGTCGGTCGGCAACGTGCCGCTGCGGGTCAATGCGGTCACTTTGCGTTCGATATCCAGAATGGCTGAGGCGGGATCCTGAAGTTCTTTCGCCACTTCGCCATGCAACAGGCCCATCTGCACCAGCAGTTCGCGCATATGACGCGCGCCGCCGCCGGAAGCCGCCTGATAGGTGGAAACCGCAACCCAGTCCACCAGATCGTTGGCGAACAAGCCGCCCAGCGACATCAGCATCAGGCTGACGGTGCAGTTGCCGCCGACAAAGGTTTTGATGCCTTTATCCAACCCCTGCCTGATCACATCATGGTTGACCGGATCAAGAATAATAATGGCGTCATCCTGCATGCGCAGGGAAGAGGCGGCGTCAATCCAATAGCCCTGCCAGCCGCTTGCCCGCAGCTTCGGATAGACCTCATTGGTATAATCGCCGCCCTGGCAGGTGACGATGATATCCAGCGCCCGCAGCGCTTCCAGGCTGTAAGCGTCCTGTAATACGCCTTGCTGGCCTCCCAACGTGGGCGCCGGTTCACCGTGCTGAGAAGTGGAAAAGAATACCGGGCGGATCCCGTCGAAGTCGCGTTCTTCGACCATACGCTGCATGAGAACCGAGCCGACCATACCGCGCCAGCCAACAAAACCAACATTTTTCATGGTAACTGTCCTACCTTGGGAGTAACAAAAAGAATCCTGACTGCTGTCTTAGTGTAGTAATTGATAGCAAATACATTAAGAGAGTAGACCCACCACCCTCTGGGCGTTGCGGGCAGGCGGCAAGCGAGCGAACTCCGCGCGCAGACTTCAGTGCGGGTGATTGGCAGCCGACACACCTGCAACTTGAAAGATGAGGGGTATAACGACTTTCCACCATACAAAATGTACATAAAGTCGCAAGTGAATTTATTCGATAATATGACGTTTTTCAGCAGCCATTCTAATATCATCGTTTCTTATGCAGGATGATGTACCACTTTGACGCTCAGGAGCAAGACGCTGAAATGACGGAAATGATCTCGGCAACCGTGCTGTTGCTGTTAATTATGGACCCGCTCGGCAATCTGCCTATTTTCATGTCGGTGCTGAAACACCTGGATCCTAAACGCCGACGCGTGGTGCTGATTCGGGAAATGCTTATCGCGCTGGGGCTGATGCTGATCTTTCTTTTCGCCGGCGAGCGGATCCTCGCCTTTCTTAATCTGCGCACCGAAACGGTCTCGATCTCCGGCGGCATCATACTGTTCCTGATCGCCATCCGCATGATCTTTCCCTCGCGGGAAGGCGGCAGCACCGGCCTGCCCGCCGGGGAAGAGCCCTTTCTGGTGCCGCTGGCGATCCCGCTGGTGTCCGGCCCGTCGATTCTGGCGACGCTGATGCTGCTGTCCCACCAATATCCCGATCAACTGCCGCACCTGACGCTGGCGCTCTTTATCGCCTGGTCGGTTTCCTTCGTTATCCTGTTGATGTCGAATCTGTTTTTACGCTTGTTAGGCGAGAAAGGGGTCAACGCGCTGGAAAAATTGATGGGGTTGATTCTGGTGATGCTGTCGACGCAGATGTTCCTGGACGGCGTGCGGGCGTATATGCGGCTGTGAAACAACGGCCGTGGCGGCATACCTTACCGCCACGCCGTCGGATCATCAGAGGAAAATACTGCCTAGCGCGGCCAACAGGAAGGCAATGGTGCCGATCAGCGTTTCCATCACCGTCCAGGTTTTCAGCGTGGTTTTCTCATCCATTTCCAGGAAACGCCCGACCAGCCAGAATCCGGAGTCGTTCACGTGCGACAGCACCGTCGCGCCGCCGGCGATGGCGATGACGATAAAGCACAGATCGAACTGACTTAGCCCGGTGGTCGCCGCCACCGCCGGCGCCATCAGCGCCGCCGTGGTCGTCAACGCCACGGTGGCCGACCCCTGGGCGATACGTAACGCGGCGGAGACCACGAACGCGGCGACAATCACCGGCATTCCGTTATCAGCCAGCATATCGGCCAACGCCGTACCGATACCGCTGGCGCGCAAGACGCCGCCGAACATACCGCCGGCGCCGGTCACCAGAATAATGGAACACACCGGCCCCAGCGCCCCTTCACAAGCTTTATCAAGGTGCCTGCGGCTATGCTGTCCGCTGAACATGATCAGTGAAAACAGCACGGTGATCAGCAGCGCCACCGGGGTTTTCCCCAACATCCGCAGGAACTGCACCACCGCGCTGTCGCCGGTGATCACCCCCATGACCGTCAGCGTATTCAGTCCGGTATCCAGGAAGATTAATACCAGCGGCAGCAACAGTACGCTCAATACCACTAAAAACGAGGGCGGCGTATGTTGCTCATCGGCTTTGACCTCCTCCAGGAAGGTGGAAGGCAGCGGTAAATGAAACTTCTTGCCCGCCCACAGACCAAACAGATAGCTCCCCAGGTACCAGGTTGGAAAGGCGATAATCAGACCGACGATCACCAGCAGACCGATATTGGCGCCAAGCAGTTCGCTGGCGGCGACCGGCCCCGGATGAGGCGGCAATAACGCGTGCATGACCGCAAATGCCCCGGCGGCGGGCAACGCGTACTTCAGGGTTGAACCGCCAAAACGCTTCGCCACGCTGAAGATGATCGGCAGCATAACGATCAGGCCGGCATCGAAAAAGATGGGGAAACCGAACAACAATGAGGCGATACCCAGCGCAAACGGCGCACGACGCTCGCCAAATTTAACGATCAGCGTATCGGCCAACACATTGGCGCCGCCGGTGATCTCCAGCAAACGTCCAATCATCGCCCCCAGACCGACCAGCAAGGCGACCGACGCCAGCGTACTACCGAAACCGCTCAATAACGTAGGGACGATATTTTCATAAGGCGTTTTTGTTACCAGCGCGGTCACCAGGCTGACGAGTACCAGCGAAAGGAACGCATGGATTTTAAAACGCATAATCAGCACGAGTAACAAGGCCACTGCGCCTACCGCAATCAGCAACAGCACGCCGGCACTATAAGCAGATGTAATTTCTGTCATGTTTATTATCCTTTCAATCCCCCGACAGGGGGATTGATTGTTTGTGAGATAGGTCACAGCGCCATTTGATACCGGTAACATGATATCGGTAACATGTTAAGATCGGATACTGATATGTTTCATTTAATTTACATTTTGGGATGGAGATCAAATTATGCCAGGCCAGAGCATTATTCTTATGGGCGTCTCAGGTAGTGGGAAATCATCGGTAGGCGTCAGGCTTGCCCAGGCGCTGCATGCGAAGTTCATTGACGGCGACGATCTGCATCCGCGCGCCAATATTCAGAAAATGGCCGGCGGTACGCCGTTGAATGATGAAGACCGCGCGCCCTGGCTGGAACGCCTGAACGACGCCGCCTACAGTCTGTATCACAAAAACGAAACCGGCATCATCGTCTGTTCGGCATTGAAGAAACGCTACCGCGAGCGCTTACGCCGCGATAATGAAGGAATGACCTTTCTCTATCTCAAAGGCGGCTTTGATCTTATCCTGGCGCGGCACACAGCCCGGGCGGGACATTTCATGCCGACCGAGCTGCTAAAAAGCCAGTTTGACGCGCTGGAAGAGCCGGGCGTCGACGAACCCGACGTGCTGACGGTCGACATCGACGGCAGTATGGAGGAGGTGGTCAACCGCTGCGTCGAGGCGCTGCGCGGCCGTCGGCAGGCGTGACATCGTGGCGGGGCCGCCGTTAAATGCTGCCGCCATCCAGCAGCGTGAATCCCACATCGACCATGGCGGGTTCAACATGTTCGCCCCGCAAGCGTTGCAGCAGGCGTTCCGCGCCGATTTGTCCCATGCGCTCGCGGGGAGTCAGCACGCTGGCCAGCTTCGGCACCGTCGTCTGACCGATGTCGTGACCATGAAAGCCCACGATCCCCATATCCTGCGGCACGCGCAATCCCTGGCGCAGGCACTCAAACATCGCGCCGACGGCCAGGTCGTCGTTAGTACAAAAAACGCTATCGACCTGCGGATACTCGGTCTGCGCCTGCCGCAGCAATTCGCCGCCCAGCGAATAGGATGAGGGCAAATCGCTCATCACGCTGTGGCTCGCCAGTTGGCGATCCCGCATGGCCTGCTCATAACCGCGACATTTTGTGATGGTACGCTCATCCTGCCGCGCGCCCAGATAAACGACATGGCGGTATCCCAGCGAAACCATATGCAGGGTCATTTGCCGGGCCGCCTCGAAATTATCGAACCCCACCGCCATATCCAGACAGGGAGAAACCGAATCCATCAGTTCCACCACGGGAATACCCGCGACATCAATCATCTGCCGGGTGCGATCGGTATGAAAACGCTCGGCCAGAATCAGACCGTCGATGTTATAGGCCAACAACGACATCAGCCGCTGCTCTTCCTTTTCGGGATGATAACCGTAGTGAGCCAGCATGGTTTGATACCCGTGAGCATCGGTGACGCGTTCAATGCCGCGCAGCACTTCCGCGAACACCTGATTGGTCAACGACGGCAGCAGAACGCCAATCGCCCGGCTGGTGGCGCTGGCGAGCATATTGGGCGCCTGATTGGGGATGTAGCCCAACTCATCAAGCGCGATGGCTATCTTTTCCTGCAATGCCGCGGAAACCTGAGCCGGATTACGCAAATAACGGCTCACCGTCATTTTAGTAATGCCCACCCGATCGGCAACATCCTGGAGAACCGGTCTTTTCTTCTTCATCATCCACGGAGCACGCCTGCAAATATTGAGCGGGAGTCTAGCAAAAAAAGCGCTCAGGGCATATCAGGAGCGGCGTTTTGCCGCGTTGCCGCGCATAAAAACGCCGTCGGCGCAACGCAAGCGCGCGCCATGAAAAATCGCACATCGCGACGAGCTCAGGGGAATGATCCGAAAGCCTCTTATAAAAAATGCTTTACAGACGAGAATGATAATGATTATTATTGCAGTGCGTTCCGGGGGAGCCGATAAGTATGCTTATGTGGATGATATTCACATCACGATGTCGGTTTTACCGCGAAGGCACGACATTGCTCACATTGCTTCCAGTATTTATTTTAGCCAGCTCGGGTGCTGGCTTTTTTTTGCCTGTGATTCACCCCGCCAGCAATGTCTCCCGGAAATTTTTTGAACGGAACGTTAAATTTTTTACGCTATCTTATTCCCGGCGACCCGTTAGACTTTACGTAACGAATATACGGGAGACGCTGACATGATCTATTCACGTAAAGCGCAGCAGCGCGGACATGCCAATCATGGCTGGCTTGATAGCTGGCACACCTTCTCGTTTGCGGATTATTACGAGCCGGAGTTCATGGGTTTCTCGGCGTTGCGCGTCATCAATGAAGACCGGATTGAAGGCGGGCAAGGATTCGGCACGCACCCGCATAAAGATATGGAAATTCTGACCTATGTGCTGAACGGCACGGTAGAGCATCAGGACAGCATGGGCAACAAGGCGCAGATTCAGGCCGGCGAGTTTCAGATCATGAGCGCGGGTACGGGGATTCGCCATTCGGAATACAACGCCAGCCGCGATGAGTTGCTGCATCTGTATCAGATCTGGATTATTCCGGAAAAAGCCGGACTGACGCCGCGTTATGAGCAAAAGCGTTTTGACATGCCGCAGGGGCGTCAACGGGTGCTGTCGCCGGATGCCCGTGACGGTTCGCTCAAGGTTTTTCAGGATATGACGCTGTGGCGCTGGGCGCTGCAAGCGCAGGAACAGTCGATTTATCCGGTGCAGGCCGGACGCAGGGTCTGGATCCAGGTCGTGCGCGGCAGTGTGACCGTCAACGGTCATCAGGCGGGCATCAGCGATGCTTTCGCCGTTTGGGATGAAGACAGGCTGTCGATTCATGCCGACAAAGAGAGCGAGATCCTGCTGTTTGATTTACCGCCGGTGTAAAACCTGCGGGCGAAAAACCGTGGATGGGTTCACGGTTTTCTCGTTTCAGACGGCTATATTGCCGGAGTAGTCTGTTTTTTATACTGCGTTAGCCTGTTTTGTCACGCCGGCCAAAAACCTAAGCATTACCGTGCTTTTCCGGAGCAGAGGCGCGGTGGTGTTTAGGTTTTTTTTATCATGGGCTTCCCTGCCCCTTCACGCCTGAATCAGCGCCCGCGCCAGCAGCGTAATCGGATGTTCGCACGGCTTGCCGGTGGACATTTCGATCTGCCATTTACAGGTTTCGCAGTCGGTGATCACCACATCGGCGCCGCTTTCCTCAATCTGACGAAACAGCGGCGCGCCGATGCCCTGCGCGGTGGCGTAATTTTCCTTTTTGAAACCGTAGGTGCCGGCAATGCCGCAGCACTGGGAATCCAGCACAATAAGCTCAATACCGGGAATGCGCTGCAACAGCGCCAGCGTATAGGCGGTCCAGCCCATTTTCTCCAGATGACAGGGCGTATGATACGCCACCCGCAGCGCCAGCGGGCGTAACGGCAATGCTCTTCCCTGTTCTTCCAGCAGGCGGTAGAGCTGACGCGTCGCCAGCTCAATGCCGTCGCGGACAGCGCGCGTATCGACGTCCAGCAAATGCGGATACTCGTCGCGCAGCGTGAAAGCGCAGCTGGACGAGGTCGCCACCACCGGCATGGACTTGCCGTTGATCGCCTCATCCAGCGATTGGATATTTACCCGCGCCTGCTTTCTCGCCTGGTCGTGAAACCCGTTGGCAATCAACGGCACGCCGCAGCATTTCTCTTTACTGAGCAGTTGAACGCCCACATTCAGCGCGTTAAATACCCGGATCAGATCTTTACCCAGTTGAGGATGGTTATAGTTAACGTAGCAGCCATGAAAGTAGGCGACCTGTTCGGGGTAACGCCGCTGCGTTTCCGCCTGCCGGCGATACCAGCGGCGGAAAGTGCCGAAAGAATACTTCGGCAACTGACGCCGATGGTCGATTTTTAACGCTTTATCCAATAGCTGACGCACCGGCTTCAGACCGGTGGCGGTATTCACCAACGGGGCGAAAGGCGTGGAGACGGCGCCCATCAGATCGGTATGGCTAAGAATGGCATCGCGCAACGAAGGCTTGTGCGTGCTGTAACCGGCTTTCGCGCGCTGAATGATATCGCCGATTTTGACGTCCGACGGACAGGCCACTTCGCAGCGTTTACAGTTGGTGCAATATTTCAGGGCTTCATCATACAAGGCCGGATCTTTACGACGCAGCCGCTCGCCGTCCGGGCCGGCCTGTTTCGGCCCCGGATAGAGCGGGTTAACCCGCGATACCGGGCAATAGGTGGTACACACCGTACACTTGATGCAATTTTCGAAGCTGTTGTCGGCCGGCAAACTCATGCGTGGCCCTCCTTCAGGATCAGGTCGGCCGCATACAGCGCGCTCAGCATCGAGACGCCCGCGCCGCACCCTTGCGTAATGGGATCGAACCCTTCCAACACCGCGCCGACGGCATACAGGTTATCCGCCGTTTTACCACCGATAGCGGGGTGCAGTTGTTCATCGGCGATGACGCCGAATTGCATATAGGGCTGTGCGGCGAACACATCCTGCCGACTCCAGTCTTCCCGCTGCGCCGCAAAGCGCACATCCAGCCCGAAGACCGGTTCAACCACCCTATCGAACTGCGCGCGCAGACCATTGCTGAAAAAACTGCCGCTGGCCAGCACAATCTGTCTGGCGCGCAGCGGAATATCCTGATGATTGCGGGTATAGAGGGCCATCTCCGGCGCATCCTGCATCGCCCGCTCCACCCGGTCTCCGGGCATGACGATACCGCCGGACTGACGAAAGCGACGCAGCAACCCCTGATGCAAGCGCAGCCCCGGCACGGAAGGCGGCAGCGTCGGCAGCAGCCGCACCGGTTTGCCCAACAGCTCGCTCAGCTCGGTCGGCGCGCAAGGCGAATCCAGTCCAAGACAGGCGGGCATAATCACGCCGTCGTTGCCGCTCGCCAATACCGTCAGTTCCTCCGCCAGCGCCGCCCGGTTTTCCGCGCGATCGAGAACGCGGGAGATATTCACCGCCCGGAACTCGCTGGGATTGCGCCGCAGCCGATCGAGCATCGGCAGTTTCAACTCGCCGCTGCGGGCGGCAATCCCCTGCGATTGCAGCGTCCCGGCCACAATCCGCGACTGGAAATCCAGAAAGCCTTCAATGCCGGCCACCAGCGGTCTTCGCCAATCCGCCGTCGCTGGTAAACCGCGGATCGCGCTATCCGGCGGACTCAGCCAGCAGGGACGAAACTTGCCCAGCGGCGTCATACGCTGATGATTTCGTCGATAGTCTCCCAGCATCGGCATGGCGCAGCGAACCAGCAGCGCCTGGGCCTGCGGCAATAATGCGGCGATCCGCTCGGCGCCGATCAGCGAATAGGGATGACGCGGCGCCTGACGAGCAAGCTCGTCCAGCGCGTCGAGAGGTTGGACGACCGGCTGGCCGTCCGGCAGACAAGCCAGCAAATCCAGCGCGCCGGAAGAGAAATGCAGCGCGCTCTGCCCGGCGCTGACGATGGCGCAACGCTTCCCCTGCTCGGAGAGCCGAATGCCGCAGGTCAGCCCCGCTAGTCCGCCGCCGATAATGACTACGTCATAGCGCATCGCGTTCCTCCTCGCGGTCGTCGGCGGTCAAACCGCACAACCCCTGATAGACCCAACTGGTAAACTCGCTTTCGCGCAGGGTGTTTCCCCAGGCGACCGGACGAATGCCTTTCCAGCGTTCATTCAGAAACTGGCTCAGTTGGACGATGGACTCCCGCGGCGTCGACTGTCCGAAGCGACACAGCAGCCCGGCGGCCCGGCAGGCGCACAGCTCGCCCTGGCAGGTTCCCATCCCGACGCGGGTGCGCCGCCGTAAATCAACCAGGTTATTCACCTGGAGCGACGTCACCGCATAACGCACTTCGCCCGTGGTCACCGCCTCGCATTCGCAAACCAGACTGCTGTCCAGACGTTCGCCGGACAGCAAACGATCGGCGCGTTCGCCGTGGCGATAAATCGCCGATCCCCGTAGCGGCGCGGACCAGGACGGCGACGGGTTTTGCGACGGCCTTGCGAAAGCGGACGGCTTGGACGCCGCCTCTTCCTGCGCGGGTTCCGAACCGGGCAACGGCCGGTGCGCGGTAGTACAAACCGCGTGGTGAGCCAACTTTTCGCAGATTTTATCCGTCACCCATTCGGCCATCAGCCGGTAGGTCATCAGTTTGCCGCCGGTGATGGTGATTAAACCTTCCAGACCATCGCGGCCGGCATGGTCGAGCAACACAATGCCGCGGCTGACGCTGCGCCCGCTCGGATCGCTATCGCTGGCCACCAGCGGGCGAACGCCGGCATAAGCGCGCAGAATACGCGTGGCCGCGAGCTGCGGCGCCAGTTTGGCGCCTTCACGCATCAAGGTGTCCACTTCCGCGGGCGTGACCGTCATATTATCGATCTGATCGTAATCGATATGGGTGGAAGTGGTGCCAATCAGCGAAATGGTATCGCCCGGCACCAAAATATCGGCATCAGCCGGTTTACGGCAGCGGTTAATCACCATGTTGTTAATACGATGCCCCAAAATCAGCAGCGCCCCTTTCGCCGGAAACATGCGCACGCGCAGATCGGCATACTCGGCGATATGTTGTCCCCAGATCCCCGCGGCATTCACCACCACCTGCGCATAGATTTCGCTGGCCATACCGCTTTTATGGTCGAAAACGCGCACGCCGGTAATACGATCGCCCTGACGGATCAGACCGATCGCCTCATGGTAGGTCAGCACCTCGGCGCCATGCTCTTGCGCATCGATCATATTGGCCGTGGTCAGCCGAAAAGGATCCACCGTACCGTCAGGCACCCGAACCGCGCCAATCAGCGCGGGGTTGGCCGCCGGCTCAATCCGCAAGGCTTCTTGCGGATCGATGGCCTGCGCGGCGATCCCCGCCTGACGGCAGGCGGCGATAAACGGGGTTTGATAAGCGAGATCGTCTTCCGGCAGCGTGATAAACAGGCCATCGGTGGGTTCGACGCAGTGACGGGCGATACGCCGCAGAATTTGGTTTTCTTCAATACATTCGCGCGCGGATTCGCCGTCGGTCACCGCATAGCGCGATCCGCTGTGCAGCAGACCATGATTACGCCCGGTGGCCCCGGTCGCGATATCATGGCGTTCGAGCAACAGACAGCGTAATCCACGCAGCGCGCAATCCCGCAGCGTGCCGGCTCCCGTCGCGCCGCCGCCAATCACAATGACATCGGTTTCCCGGTATGACCCCTTCTGTTGCATCATATCCTCGCTTCACGCGTCTCGTTCCACCAGGCTATTGAGACACAAAATGCAGGGGTAATGTTTGATAAAGAGCAAAAACGAACACAAAACGAAAATTAAATGGCGATTAAAAATCACAACCGTGATTGATATCACTAAAGGAGAACCGGCGGCCGCAGCGTATCCGGCGCAAGGCAGATTAGAAAGAAGCGAGGAGATCGGCGCGAACCGACCGCGTCCGGGGGAAAATATGCAGCTCAGCCGTAAAGCGGGACACGCGCCCTTGCTCTCCGCCATTGTCATTCGCCGCTACGCCCCGTCATTCCCGCGTTAGTAGGGAATGACGGAGTTGGGAAGGCTGGTCATACTTCGAGAACGCGCCCTGCCGGTCGCGTTCTTTTTACCGATGAGGTGGAGCGTCACGGCAACATCGCCGCCGCCCGGCGTTATCTCAGAAACAAATCCCGCAGATAGTTCGGCACCGCGCTATCCACGTTGCTGCCGATCACTTCCAACTGCGGCAGCAAATCCTTCAAACGCTGATGCGCGTTTTGCATAATGCAGCCTTTGCCCGCCATCGACAGCATTTCGTAATCGTTCATGCCGTCGCCGAAAGCAATGCACTCCCGCAATGAGAAACCGATAATCTTCGCCACCTGCTCCAGCGCGTGGCCTTTGGATACGCCGCCGGCCATCACTTCCAGACAGGTCAGCGTGGAAAAGCTCACGTTGACGCGATCGCCCCAGCGCGCATTGATCGCCTCTTCCAGCGCCAATAGTTGTTCATGCTCATCGCAGGTAAAAAAGATTTTACTGACGCCGTCGGTTTCCAGCAGAGCGGGCTCAAACAGCTTGTACTTAAACACCGACTCTTTGAAAAACCGTTCTTCTTCCGGGCGCTGGCGGTTCATAAACCAGTCGTCATCGCGATAAACATGCGTCAGCATATCCGGGTTGTGGTGTACCACGCCGAAGAGATCGCGGGCGATGTCCCCATCCAGATTATGACTGAAAATCAGCTCGCCCTGCGTATTGTGGACTCTGGCGCCGTTAGAGGTGATCATAAATGCGCTGATGCCAAGGCCATCCCGAATTTGTCCCACGTCCATATAGTGCCGCCCGGTGGCGAACACAAAATGAATACCCTTTTCAGTCAATAGCTTAAGGGTTTCTTTCGCATAAGGAGACAGAGTATGGTCGGGCGACAATAACGTGCCATCTAAATCGGAAGCGACAACATGGTACATAACGGTGAGTTCTAACCTCTGGTGGATGTCGCGGCGCTCGCCGCAAAATTTAATGATAATGGGCAAAATGAGCCAGAATCAGCCCGAATGCCTCGGCGCGAATAACATCTTTCTCAAACAGAATTTCGTGCCGGGCGCCTTTAATAATCTGCGGCTTCCCGCCCGCGCATGGGTGGCCGCTTCGCGCCAGAGCCTGACAAAACGCATCCTGACTGCGATTATCCACCACACAGTCTTCCCCAGCCTGTAACAGCAGGATCGGCGTGGTGATATCGGCGGCCATCGCCAGTAACTGTTTTCCCACGATAATGGCTTCGCGCACCCAATGATAGGTCGGCCCGCCCACGCGTAGCGCCGGCTCGTCGGCATAAGCTCTGACGCTGCGCTGATAACGCGCGCGGCTGTGGGTCAGCACATTGACCATATAAGGCAGCGCCCGCCATTGCCCGGTGCCAATCGCATAATAGTCGCGCACCGAGGGGTGGCGTTCCGCCCAGTCAACAATTCGCCAGGCCAGCCAGTGCGGCATCGGCAAGTGAATGCCGCACATTGGCGCGCACAGCGCCGCCGCATCAAACGCCGCCGGCCGGCGCGCCAGAAACTGAGCCAGAATGGCGCCGCCCATCGAATGCGCCAGCGCAAATCGCCGGGTATAGGCCTGAACGTCGATTTGCTGTTGCCACAGCAAATCGACATCGTCCACATAGTCGCTGAAGCGCAATACATGCCCGCGATGCCGGTCTGCAAGCAAGCGCCCGGAACGCCCCTGCCCGCGATGGTCCATCATCAGCACGTCATAGCCATTATGAAAGAGATCGTAAGCCACTTCGCTGTATTTTACGTAACTTTCAATACGACCGGGAAAGACGACAACCAGTTTATCGTGGCGGGAAGACGTAAAACGCACAAAACGGATCGGCACGTTATCGACGCCGATCATCTCCCCTTCGTCGCGCCGACGCCAAAAATCCAGTAATTTTCCGTTAGCGAAGGCGGAGAACTGCGCTTCTCGCGTTAACAGGCTATCGCAATACGGAATCATCACACATCTCCGGGGCAGACCAGTAAAGCTAGCGGAAAGTTTTTGTGAGCTATAGAACAAATATAGGTATCGGCGTATTGTGTCACAAAAAATCGCCTGGAGCGATTTTCAACAACGCAACGCGTTGGCCCGTAGGGCGAGCCTCAGGGATGAGGCGAGTAAAAAATCGCCTGGAGCGATTTTCAGCGTTGCGCAGCAACGACCCGTAGGGGGCGGGCAGGGATAGCCCGCCATAAAAAATCGCCTGGAGCGATTTTCAACAATGCAACGCGTTGGCCCGTAGGGCGAGCCTCAGGGATGAGGCGAGTAAAAAATCGCCTGGAGCGATTTTCAACAATGCAACGCATTGGCCCGTAGATGTCGCAATCAAAAACAGGATTCAGGGAGCATCCGCAAGTGACTTTCGACTGGTGGTTAACCTATTTATTAACAACATTCATTCTCAGTCTTTCTCCCGGATCGGGCGCGATCAATACCATGAGCACCGGCATCAGCCACGGCTATCGCGGCACCATTGCCTCAATCGCCGGTTTACAGATTGGCCTGGCCGTACACATCGTGTTGGTGGGGATCGGACTCGGCGCGCTGCTGTCGCAATCCATGATGTTTTTCGACATATTGAAATGGCTGGGGGCGGCGTACCTGATTTGGCTGGGGCTCCAGCAGTGGCGCTCGGCAGGCTCGCTGGATATGCATGCGCTGGCCAGCGCCATGCCGCGCCGTAAGCTGCTGAAACGCGCCATTCTGGTTAATCTGACCAACCCGAAAAGCATTGTGTTTCTGGCTGCCCTGTTTCCACAGTTTATTATTCCCCATCAGCCCCAGGCCGCTCAGTATCTGGTGCTGGGCGCCACCACCATCATCGTGGACATTGTGGTGATGATTGGCTACGCCACGCTGGCCACGCGGATTTCCGGCTGGCTGAAGGGCGCGCGCCAGATGCGCCTATTGAACAGGATTTTCGGTTCGCTGTTTATCCTGGTCGGCGCGCTGCTGGCCAGCGCCAGAAAAGCCTAGACGAACGCCGCCGGATTTACCGTCCGCGGCAGGTAACGTCAGCGGGAAAAAATCAGATGCAGCCCGAAGCCGGTAAACAGTACGCCGGCCACGCCATCCACCCACTTGGCCAGGCGTTGATAAGCGCGGCGGATCGCAGGGAGCGCAAACACCAGCGCCACCAGACTGAACCACACCAGCGTCTCCACCGAAATCAGGGCGAACAATCCCCAACGCGCCCCGGCGCCGACGCCGTCCCCGACAAACAACGAAAACACGCTGCCGAAATAGACCAGGGCTTTCGGATTGGCCAGGTTGGTCAGCAAACCGCGCATAAAAGTTTTCCCCCGCCGCGGCAACGCGACCACCGCCTCCGGCTCGGTGTGGGATTGCGCCTTGCGCCGCGCCGACCGCAACATCTGCCACCCCATCCAGCACAGATAGGCGCCGCCGACGATGGTGATGACGCGATGCAGCCAGGCCATCTGCTGTAGCAACAGATGCAGTCCCAGCAGGGCAATCGCCGCCCAGACCATTACCCCCAGAGAAGTCCCCAGCACGCCCAGCATCGCTTCATTGCGCGAACGACTGGCCGCCGTCTGCGAAATAAACAAGAAATCCGGTCCGGGGCTCATTAAGGCGATGAAATGAACCAAAGCGACGGTCAGAAACAGCATGAGCATCATTGATTTCCTATGGTGTTAGACGGGAAATAGCGTCGATTATTCGTCGTCATTATCAACATGATCGCGGATCATCGACATAAAGGGCGCGCCGAAGCGTTCCAGTTTGCGCTGCCCGACGCCGTTGATATTCAACAGCTCCGCGGCGGTAATCGGCATCAGTTCGGCCATCTCCA
The DNA here is from genome assembly GCF_040240345.1 of Brenneria sp. g21c3. Classification (NCBI taxonomy): domain Bacteria; kingdom Pseudomonadati; phylum Pseudomonadota; class Gammaproteobacteria; order Enterobacterales; family Pectobacteriaceae; genus Brenneria; species Brenneria sp. g21c3. The sequence goes on from NZ_JBEIAB010000017.1 coordinate 78,057, forward strand.
GCAACGTGGCGTCGCTGAACACCACGTAGGGCGGAACGTTGGCCTCATCGGCAATGGATTTACGCAACTTGCGCAGTTTGGCGAACAGCTTACGATCGTAATTTCCGCCGTAGGTTTTCTGACTGGCGCGCGGCTTCAGATTAATCACCCGCGGAACCGCAAGCTGTAGCGGGACTTCGCCGCGCAGCACCGGGCGGGCCGACTCCGTAAGCTGTAACGCGGAGTGCAGCGCGATATTCTGGCTCAGCAGCCCCAGGTGAATCAGCTGGCGCAATACGCTAATCCAGTGTTCATGCGACTTGTCGCGGCCAATGCCGTAAACCGGCAGTTTGTCATGACCGAACTCGCGAATACGTTGATTATTCGCGCCGCGCAGCACTTCGACGATGTACCCCATGCCAAACCGTTGTCCCACCCGGTACACGCAGGAGAGCGCCTTCTGCGCTTCCACCAGTCCGTCATAACGCTTGGGGGGATCGAGACAAATATCGCAGTTGCCGCACGCCTGCTGACGCCCTTCGCCGAAATAGTTGAGCAGCACCAGACGGCGGCAGGTTTGCGCCTCGGCGAAGGCGCCCATCGCATTCAGCTTGTGGCGCTCAATGTCCAACTGCTGTCCGGCCGGTTTCTCTTCCAGACAGCGCCGCAGCCACGCCATATCGGCGGGATCGTAAAACAGCGCGGCTTCCGCCGCCAGACCGTCGCGTCCGGCCCGGCCCGTTTCCTGATAGTAGGATTCAATATTGCGCGGAATATCAAAATGCACCACAAAGCGGACGTTCGGTTTATTAATCCCCATACCGAAGGCGACGGTCGCCACCACCACCTGAAGGTCATCGCGCTGGAAGGCTTCCTGCACCTGCGCCCGACGCTCGTTGTCCAAGCCGGCATGATACGCCGCCACGCTCAGTCCGCGGCTTTGCAGACGAGCGCTGATATCTTCCACCTTGGCCCGGCTGTTGCAGTAAATAATGCCGCTTTTGCCGCGCTGACCCTGTACGAACATCCATAGCTGATCGAGCGGTTTAAATTTTTCCACCAGCGTATAGCGGATATTCGGCCGGTCGAAACTGCTGACCTGTATCAGCGGCGATTGGAGATCCAGCAGGCGGAGGATATCCCGCCGCGTGGTTTCATCGGCGGTGGCGGTCAGCGCAATAACCGGCAGACCGGGAAAGTGGCGTTTCACCTGCCCCAGCGCCCGGTATTCAGGGCGGAAATCGTGGCCCCACTGGGAAATGCAGTGCGCTTCATCCACGGCGATCAGGGACGGATTCCAGTGCATCAGGTGGTCAAGGAAGCTGTCGGTGGTCAGACGCTCCGGCGCGATATACAGCAGTTTGATCTGCCCGGAACGACAGCCGGCCATCACCTCAAACTGCTGCTCGCGGGTTTGGGTCGAATTGAGACAGGCCGCCGATACGCCATAGGCCTGAAGCTGATCGACCTGATCTTTCATCAGCGAAATGAGCGGAGAAACCACCAGCGTCAGGCCATCCATCGCCAGCGCGGGGATTTGATAGCACAGTGATTTCCCGCCGCCGGTCGGCATCACCACCAGACAATCCTGCCCGCTAAGGGTCGCATTGATAATTTCCTGCTGACCCGGCCGGAATTGCTGATAACCGAACGTCTCCCGCAGGATTTGCACAGCCAGCGCTTCCTTATTTAACACTTCCGCCGTAGACACGCCTTCCCCAATCTGATGAATTCAACCAGACGCCATTTTCAGCGTCGTCCGATAAAACTGCAATGTTTACGTGCATATTGCCACGATGCCCGCCCGCCGGCTTGGCCGTGCGGGGACGAGAATCAGAACATATCGTTTAGCGTCACCCCAACCCCGAAACGGGTCTGGCGGTGATTATAATCAATCAGCGACTCGCCATAGCCGCTGAAGACTTTGGTATAGAAGCGCACGTGTTCCGTCAGCGGATAGCTCCAGCCCAGCTCGCCGCCGCCGTAGCCCGTGTTCCAGTTATAGCGGCCTTCCGCGCTGATGACGCTGTCGCCCCAGACATAGCCGACGCGCAGACGGTAGTGTCCCATATATTTGGTGATATCCGGGTTATCGTCGCGGCTGTCGGAAAAACGGATCCAGGGTTTCACATCCACCTGCCAGTTGCCGTTTTGCGCCATCAGGCGGACATAAGCGCGATTCCAGCTCCGCGATGTCGGTTCGGAACGGCCGTTAGACTGATGATTGAAGCCGACTTCGACATCCCGCAGCGTCCAGCCGGCCACGGAGTAATCCGTCGCCCAGCCAAGGAAAACCTGCGGCTCGTAATCGGTTTCCCGAAACGGCGAAGACTGGCTTTTATTGGACATTTGCCACCATGAGCGCTGGGTATAGGACGCGCCCAGCAACGAATTATCGCCCAGAATACCCCGCCACAGAGGAAAACCAAGACTAAGCTGAAAATTCACTTCATCTTTGCGAGCGGCGTTGCTCCAGTTATAGCTCTGTATCGCGGTCTTATTAATATTACTGGTGTAGGTATACAGTAAATAGTTGCTCTCGTACGGATAAAGAATAAACGGACTATCGTGCTTTTGTAACAGACTGGCGATGATGCTGCCGCGCACGGCGGGCTTGTCATGCACCGACTCTATTGTTGCTTCTTCCGCCTGAGCATGTATCGCCAACAGCATCACCAGCATGCCTACTATTTTACGCATTCACTTCTTCTCCTGAGCGATCGGCTACGTCTACTTCCCGTCATGTTCGTCAGCCGGAAATCCGCGATCCCGACGGCCGCCCCCGGCGAGTCAATCAGAACGCCTGAGCGGCTCACATGAAATCCAAAGGGGCCATTTTACACAGTTCGCCGCTATTTGAATCAACGTTCCGCCGTTTCTCGGTTTTTTCTGGTCTGAAACACATTTAATGAATAAAAAAACAATTAATTAACCTTTTATCCACCTGTTCCCGCTATTTACCTTGCGGGCTGAGGATAACAATGAAAATGCCCCCGGTTTTGGATAAACTCTTATTTTTCCATATCGTTTTTTCTATCGAGTCACCCATGGATGCGCAGCAAACCCGCAAGGGGATTTTTTTCGCTCTGGGCGCTTACACCATCTGGGGTATTGCGCCCGTTTACTTTAAGCTACTCGAACATGTACCCGCCGATGAAATATTGACGCACCGGATTATCTGGTCGTTTTTCTTTATGTTGATCCTGTTGAGCATCGGCCGGAAATGGCGTCAGGTTCGCGTCGCCTGTAAAAACGTCAAACGCCTGCTGCTGCTCGCATTCACCAGCGTATTAATCGGCGGCAACTGGTTGCTGTATATCTGGGCGGTCAATAACCACCATATGCTGGAAGCCAGCCTGGGTTACTTCATTAATCCATTGGTGAACGTCATGCTGGGAATGCTGTTTTTGGGCGAACGCTTCCGCCATCTGCAATGGCTGGCCGTGTCGCTGGCCGTCGCCGGCGTGCTGGTCCAACTCTGGACCTTCGGCTCGCTGCCCGTCATCGGGCTGGGACTGGCTTTCAGCTTTGCCTTATATGGCCTGCTGAGAAAGAAAATCGGGATTGACGGCCAGATCGGCATGCTGATTGAAACCCTGTGGCTGCTGCCGGCCGCGAGCGTTTACCTGTTTTTTATTGCCGATACGCCAAGCAGTCATCTGGCTGAAAACAGCGGATCGTTAAACCTGCTTTTAATGTGCGCCGGTATTATCACCACCATTCCCTTGCTGTTTTTTACCGCCGCCGCCATGCGCTTGCGCCTGTCTACGCTGGGTTTCTTCCAATATCTGGGACCAACCTTAACGTTCCTGCTGGCCGTGACCTGCTATGGCGAAACGTTCGGCGAAGATAAAATGATTACCTTCGCTTTTATCTGGAGCGCGCTGGCGTTGTTTATTCTGGATGCGTTTTATCACCGGCATAAACAGCGGCAAGCCGCCGGCATCACGGCGCGATGCGCCGGGAGATAAAACGCGACAGGAGCGGGCTTACTATCAGGGTCGCGAACAGCCTCATCGTTTGCATCGCGATCACAAAGGCCATGTCGACGTTGCTGCCCGCGGCAATAATGGCAATCGAATCCAGCCCGCCGGGGCTGGTCGCCAGATAAGCCGTCAGCAGATCAATCGGCAGAACCCGAGTCACCATCAGCGCCATCGCGCCGCACAACAGCATCAGCCCGATAATCGACGCCATCATCTGCGGCAAGGTGCGTATCGCCAGCAGAAAAATCGCCCGGGTAAAGGATAAACCGACGCTCCAGCCGATAATCGCATAGGCCAGCGCCAGCAGCCATTCCGGGGTCTGCAAGGTCAGCGCGCCGGTTGAATGCAACAGCGAGCCGATAATCATCGGCCCCAGCAGTGCGCCGGAGGGAATGCGCAGCCGCCGCCCTAACCATGCGCAGCTAAAGGCGACGCTCAGGGTCGCCGGGAAACGCCAGTCCAGCGCCGGAAACCATATCAGCATGGCGCTGTTGTGCGCAGCCCCGTCCCCCAGGCTGATACGCGCAACAAAAGCCGCCGCCGCCGTTACCATCAGGACGCGCAAATATTGCATAAACGCGACCAGCCGCACATCCGCGCCGAAATCCCCCGCCATGGCCACCATCGCCGAAGCGCCGCCGGGAGACGCGCCCCACGCGCCCGTCGTGCCGGGCAGTTCGCTGAATTTCATCAGCAGCCAGCCGGACAACCCGCTGGCGGCGAGGGTCGCCAGCAGAATAAACAGCACCATCAACCAGTGGTCCAATAAAGGCATCAGGATTGACAGCGACAGGCTTTGCGCCACCAGACAACCCAGCACCGCGTTGCTACCGGCAAAAAAGACGGGGGGAAGACGAATGGTTGCGCCGTTCAGTCCCATGACGGCCCCAACCAGCATAGGGCCAAGCAACAACGCGGCCGGAACGTGATAGACCTGAAGCACAACACCCAGCACCAGCGAGACCGAGAACAGAATCCCCCATTGCATTAAGGGTGAGCTATTGCGCATGCACACAACCTGTTTCAGTAATATGACGACTGCCGCCATTCTAAACGGATTGTACAAATAATTAACATGGAAATTAATCGCGCGAGGGAAAACGTCAACGCGCGCCGCAAACCAGGGCGCGCGACGCGTTTCAGAGCCAGTTCTTGCGTTTGAAATAAAGATAAGGGGCCAGACCCGCCAGGATCATCAGCACGATGGCGGCCGGATAACCAAATGACCATTTCAGCTCAGGCATAAACGAAAAGTTCATCCCATAGCTGGAGGCCACCAGCGTCGGCGGCAGGAACACCACGGAGACCACCGAGAATATCTTGATAATGCGGCTCTGTTCGATATTGATGAAGCCCATCGCCGCCTGCATCAGGAAGTTGACCTTCTGGAACAAGGATTCGTTATGCGGCAGCAGGGATTCGATATCGCGCAGGATCTCGCGCGCCTGTTCCAACTGGCCGGAAGGCAAGCGGGCCTTGCGCACCAGGAAGTTGAGCGCACGCTGGGTATCCATCAAGCACAGACGCACCTTCCAGCCGATATCCTCCAACTCAGCCAGCGTGGAAAGCGCCTCATCGTACTCGTCGCCCTGACGGCCTTCCATAATGATGCGGCTTAGCGACTCCAGATCGCTGTAGATATTTTCAATTTCGTCCGCCAGTTGTTCGATTTTGGTTTCAAATAAGTCAAGCAACAGTTCATAGGCATTACCATCGACCAGCGTCTGATTACGCGCCCGCATCCGGTAGAGACGAAACGCCGGCAGCTCGCGTTCACGCAGCGTGTACAAACGGCCGTCGCGAATGGTAAACGCCACGGTGGCGTTGCCGGCGTGGTCTTCGGCATCCTCAAAAAAGAAAAAGGAGTGAATATGCAACCCGTCTTCATCCTCAAAGAAACGCGCGGACGCTTCAATGTCTTCCAACTCCGGCCGGGTCGCCAGGCTTTGTCCCAGTTCATTTTGTACTTTCTCACGCTCGTCGACTTCCGGCTCGATCAAATCGACCCAGACAGAGGAGGTGAGATCATCGGAATCGTCCAGCTCCAGACGAGATAAACGGCAATTATCCAGTTTAAATGCGCTCAGCATAGGCCACTGCTTCCTTTTTCATGAACAGAAAAGAATGGACAACGCGATTGAAGCAGAGAAACAAGGGTGAAAGCGTCACCGGCAGGTTTCAGTCCGTTCGACGGATCTGACTCACAGCGACATTGATGAAGAGATCGCTGACAACCACTGAGGCTATCAGCAACGGGAGGATAGCCTTAGAAGTTGTACCTAATGGTCAGGTTATTGAGCCAGCATCGACTGGGAGCGTCCAAGGCGTAAGTCCTCCAGGAATAATGATGCGCGCATGTTACGCCGAGATGAAAAAGGCTGTCAACTTTAAAACCGCGGCTGATGTGCCTTCTCCGTACGTTAGATAACGATATAAATCGGTTGCTTCCGGCGTGAGATGTCCACGCCATTTAAGCCAATGATTCCGTTAATTCATGTTAGACGCTCAGCTATAGACAAAAGCGCGAAATTGAACAAAATAACTGCGCCCCAGCCACAATCCCCTTGTAATCAAGTGGTTTTGTCTACAGGGATAGTCATTAAAAAATCACAACTTAAATCAATAACATAATTAAAAATGGAGAAAGTTATGTTACGAGCTTGCATAACCACAGGCGATACGACAACCCACGGCGGCACGCTAATGGAAGGTGAACCCAGTTTTGTCGTCATGGGGAAATATGCCGTCACGGTAGGTCATAAGTTCTGGTGTCCACAGTGTAAGTGCTGGTCAATATTCATTGAAGGGGATAGGAGTTTTCTAATCGATGGCAGAGCCAGAGTGCTTCAGGGACATAAAACCTCTTGCGGCGCCATCGCAATTCATACGCAGAATAATCACGAATGGAGCGTGGTTGATGAGGATGAATCAGCCGGAAAGGTAAGACAATCACAGCAACAGATAACAGACCCAATAGCCGGCAACAGAGAGGACGGTCATTATACCCATTCATTCTTTATAAAGAACAACGCCCAAGAAAACATCGCTTACACACTGCTGGAAGAGGGGGTTGAGATTGCTTGTGATGTAGCAACGACCGCTAACTACGCTTCACAAAAGGCCGTTACCGTTTCCGCTAAAAAAGTTCAAATCGCTATATCCGCACCTAAACCGAAAATTTGAGGCTTTATTATGGGACTGTCATCAGCAAACAGGAATGCGTCGTTAGGGATCCTGGATAAAAATGCTCAATTTATTGTTAGCGAAGCAAAAACCAAACTGAAAGAACGTAATGCATCCTCCAGCGTTGAAGTGACTCCGTTGCAGGTAACGGAAATTCCAGCCGCCATGCGTAAGATGGGATGGAAGCGCTCGGCAAAACTGTTGGATCGCTGGTTTAGCTCCCCAGCCTGGGCAATGCCGGAAAGTTGGAAATCCGGGCGTGATATGCCGAAAGCGCTGTATATTCCCAGCGAACATTGCGATGAAGAAACGATAAAAATGTCATGGGTATTAAACTATCCTCGGGTGAAAGAAAAATTCGATGAGCTGATAACCACTCGGGCTTATTCTCCGGCTGGCTTAAGACAGGTAGTGAAACGCCTGAAAGCGCTGGGGTGGGATGGCCGTGGAGCATATACTTTCGGCCGTTATAATATTATCGGCAGACCGGTGGTTTCCGCTCGAGAGATGGAGCAGTATTATCAGAATAATTTTATAGCCGCATGTACATTTCCCTATAACATATTCGATACCTTAGACGATATGTATGGTGCTTTAGGTACGTTTAACCTAAAAACAGGGTTATTAGGCACAGCGTTTCGCGATACAGACAATAAAGTATATTTTGACACAAGATATATCGGTGTTTATGTAAAGGATACATTTGAGTTTATAAATAATAATGGAAGTGACCAATTCTTAGGTGTTTGGACAGATAATGGAATATTAACTCGAGGTAAATTTATTTTAATGGCAACATCACAATTAAATGAATCAGCGAAAAAATACTATTATCAATTCATAGGAAATAAAATCGCGAAAATTCACAACTCTGATTTTCAACACTATAGGGATAAAAATAACAAAGGCGGCGATTTCGTTATTTTATCCGATGTTTTGTGGATCAAGCAATCCGGAAGATACCGGCTCGATTGGGATTAAATTGCCAAGACAATAAAAAAAGCTGGAATATAAAAACAAAGCGCACAGCGGATAAAGGTTTTTTTCGCTGTGCTTCTTTTTATTAGTGAATAAAAAACAGCGATCATCAGAACAACTAAACCATAAAACAATGCACTGGCTAATGGTATATAATTTAATGGAATATATCTATAGGGCGATGATAAAGCCGAGTCAAGAAATAAAAATATAAAAAATGAAAGTACAATCGATGTAGCAAAAAACACAAAGGCATATATCACACCAAAGCGGTACGTCATACCCTTGCATCGACTGACGAGTTCAGCCAATGCAAAACCAATAATAATCCCCGCAGCAAGAGATAAAACGTTTAACACCGGAAACCCCATTATATTACAGTCCATTGATTATAATCAGACAGCATAATTTATCTTACTATTCAAACAACTTCCAGTCGGACATGGCATATGTGACAAGCTGTCTTTGCAAAAGCGCCTCTTTTGCCAGACGCCCGCCTGGCAGTCAGGCGTCTTCCGGCAGGTAGGCGATGGCACGCGCCGGGAAACTCGCCGTATCGGCAAAGTTGGGTTACATCACGTGAATATAGGCGCCGGTGGGCGGAACCTACTCATCCTTGTCGTCACTTGTGGCTCAAACAACCCGGCAGATACCGGCTCGATTGGGATTAAATCGCTAAGGCAATAAAAAAAGCTGGAATATAAAAACAAAGCGCACAGCGGATAAAAGTTTTTTTTGCTGTGCTTCTTTTTATTAATGAATAAAAAATAGCGACAACCAACACAACAAAACCATAAAACAATGCACAAAGCAACGGAATATAATTCATTGAAATATGAGTATATGTTGGGTCATAACTGGCAGCAACAAATATTAAGAGCGAAAATATAATCGATGTAACAAAAAACACAAAGGAATATATCACGCCAAAACGGTACGTCATGCCCTTGCATCGACTGACGAGTTCAGCCAATGCAAAACCAATAATAATCCCCGCGGCAAGGGATAAAACGTTTAACACCGGAAATCCCATTATATTACAGTCCATTGATTATAATCAGCCAGCATAATTTATCTTACTATTCAAACGACTTCCAGTCAGGCGTCTTCCGGCAGGTAGGCGACGGCGCGCACAGGGAAACTCGCCGTACCGGCAAAGTTGGGATACATCACGTGAATATAGGCGCCGGTGGGCGGAATCTGCTCAAGATTGTTCAGCACTTCGACCTGATACGCGTTCTGATCCAGAACGTAATATTCCCCGATCAGCGCGTTGTGGCGGCGAAAATCCACGGCGGCGTCGGTGTCCAGCGTTTCATGTCCGACAGCGCTGATGCCGCGTTGTTCAAACAGGAATGTTAACGCTTCGATAGACCACCCCGGCGTGTGGCTGTTTCCCTGCTCATCCTTGTTGTCGAACGCCCGCCCGTCCGGCCATCTTTTGCTCCAGCCGCTGGCGAAGGCGACGAAACTGTCCGCCGGGATCGTTCCCCATTGCGCCTCGAACTGCAAAACGTCATCCACCGTCAGACGGTAGTCCGGGTCGCGATCGACCGCTTCCTGCTTGTGAATCACCGACAGCGGTAGTAATAACTCTTTATTATCAATGCGATCCAGATAGCGCTTGCCCGCGACAAAATGCCCCGGCGAATCGATATGCGTTCCGGTCGGCGTGGTAAACGTGACTTCCTCCGCGAAAAAACCGTGCTGTTCAACGCTGAACACCGTTTTACGCTTCACGCCCTCAAAAGCGCTGAAAACCGGGATATCGCCCGTTATCGGGTGGGTTAAATCCACCCATTTCTTTTGACGTAAAGCATCCACAATCTGCTTCAATGTCATGCCGCTGCTCCTTGTTGCTCTTTTTATTCTCGTCCGACGTCTGCCAGACCGCTCGCCGGTGATTGGCCGCCAGGTCTAAATCATACCGCTTCCAGCCGGGCATACGCGGCCACCAGCCATTTTATGCCCTGCCCTTGAAACGCCACCTGAATCCGGCAGTGCTCGCCGCTGCCTTCCAGATTAACGATGGTGCCTTCGCCAAATTTGGCATGCCGTACCCGCTGGCCCAGGCGATAACCGCTGTCGGTTTCGCTTATCGGCGTGCCAAGACGCTGGTGATTGACCGGGCGCGACACGCTGGCCCGCAGCCTGACTTCCTCGACGCACTCCGCCGGTAGTTCGCCGACAAAGCGGGACGGCCGGTGATAGGCTTCTTTACCGTATAAACGCCGGGATTCCGCGTAGGTCAGCGTCAGTTTTCGCATCGCGCGCGTTACCCCGACATAGGCCAGACGGCGCTCTTCCTCCAGCCGGCCGCCTTCGTCGAGCGACATCTGGCTGGGGAACATGCCTTCTTCCATGCCGACGATAAACACCTGCGGAAACTCCAACCCTTTCGCCGAGTGCAACGTCATTAACTGCACCGCATCCTGATAGGCATCCGCCTGCCCCTCCCCCGCTTCCAGGGCCGCATGCGATAAAAACGCCTGCAACGGCATCAGATCCTGATCTTCATCCTGATAGCTGTATTGCCGCGTCGCGGTAACCAGTTCCTCAAGGTTTTCCACCCGCGCCTGTCCTTTCTCGCCTTTCTCCTGCTCGTACATACTCCACAGACCGGAATCTTTGATCACCCGGTCGGTTTGCACATGCAGCGGCATTTCAGCGGTTTCATCCGCCAGCGCATTCACCAGCTCGACGAAACGCTGCAACGCCGATGCTGCCCTGCCCGCCAGCGCCTTTTCCTGCAATAGTGTACGCGTGGACTGCCAGAGCGTAAGCTGCCGCTCCCGGGCGGTTTGCCGTACCACGTCCAGCGTTCTGTCGCCGATGCCGCGCGTCGGCGTATTCACCACGCGCTCAAAGGCCGCGTCATCGTTACGATTGGCGATCAGGCGCAGGTAAGCCAGCGCATCCTTGATTTCCTGCCGCTCGAAGAAGCGCATGCCGCCATAAATGCGGTACGGCATGCTCTGCTGAAGCAAGGCTTCTTCCAGCACGCGCGACTGGGCGTTGCTGCGGTACAGGATGGCGTTATCGCTCAGCGCGCCGCCGTTCTCCTGCCAGACTTTAATCCGGTTGACCACAAAACGCGCTTCATCCAGTTCGTTAAACGCGCAGTACAGCGAGATGGGTTCGCCCTCCGCGTCCTCCGTCCATAGATTCTTGCCTAAACGCCCGCCGTTATGCGCAATCAGGGCATTGGCCGCATTCAGGATATTGCTGGTCGAACGGTAATTCTGCTCCAGGCGGATGGTTTGCGCGCCGGCGAAATCCTGGAGAAAGAGCTGAATGTTTTCCACCTGCGCGCCGCGCCAGCCATAAATCGACTGGTCGTCATCCCCGACGATCATCACATTGGCGCTATCCCCCGCCAGCATGCGGATCCAGGCATATTGAATACGGTTGGTATCCTGAAATTCATCCACCAGAATATTGGTAAAGCGTTCGCGGTAGTGATTCAGAATATGCGGCTTATTCAGCCACAGTTCGTGGGCGCGCAGCAGCAGCTCGGCGAAATCCACCAGCCCGGCCCGGTCGCAGGCCTCCTGATAAGCCTGATAAACCCGCTGCCAGGTCTGTTCTATCGGATTGCCGTAACTTTCGATATGTTGAGGACGCAAACCTTCGTCCTTCTTGCCGTTGATGTACCACATGGCCTGACGCGGCGGCCACTGTTTCTCATCCAGATTCAGCGCGCGAATCAGGCGCTTGAGCAAACGCAGCTGATCTTCGCCGTCCAGGATCTGAAAATCCTGCGGCAGGCCGGCATCCAGATGATGCGCGCGCAGCAGACGGTGCGCCAGACCGTGGAAGGTGCCGATCCACATGCCGCCCTGGCTGGTGCCGATCAGATGTTCGATACGGTGACGCATTTCCGCCGCGGCTTTATTGGTGAACGTCACCGCCATAATGGAATAAGGAGAGCAGCCTTCGACGGACAACAGCCAGGCGATACGATGCACCAGCACCCGCGTCTTGCCGCTGCCCGCCCCCGCCAGCACGAGTAAATTGCTGCGCGGCGCGGCTACCGCCTCTCGTTGTTTGTCGTTGAGGCCATCGAGTAGAGCAGAAACGTCCATAGGTACGGTATCCGTTGACGGGAAACCGTATCGTCGCGAAGCAACACGGTCACCACTGATTATTGACACAAGACAAACCCGGCATCGTTCAGGCGGCGGAAGCATTGACCGCCATGACGGTTAAGCCGCTTCCCGCGCCGTGAAAAAACGCCGGGATCGTTTTTTAACAACGCAAAACGTTGACCCGAAGGCGGGCAGGATAGTCCGCCATAATCTATTGGGTATATATACAGGTGATTATAACAACGCTGTCAGCGATGCCAATCGGCAAATTTCGATATGCGGCAGCAAGCGGGCATCATCGATATGCATCAGGTCGCCTTGCCGCAGGTTGATCCAGCAAGTCTGCATCCCGCAGCGCACGGCGCCGGCGACATCGGTGGTAAGATCGTCGCCGACGTGCAGAATCTGGTTAAGCGGCAGATTGAGCTTTTCCGCCGCCAGATGATACATATCGGCGAACGGTTTTGAGCGGCCGTCCGGACCGGCGCGCAGCACAAAGGCAAAGTAGCGCTCCAGGCCGAACTGATAGGGATCGGCGTTGCCGTTGGTGATCGCCGCCAGCGGCACCTGCTCGGCCAGCGTCGCCAGCGTACGATGCGTCTCTTCCGGTATGACGATCTGATTGCGCCAATAGGCGACGTTGTCCATCGCCGCCATTGACCCCCACATCGCCTCGTCGGCATTCAGGCCGATGTTCTTCATCGCCTGTTCAACCGCCCGCCGCCGCCATTCCGTGACGTCGTGATAGATTTCAGGTTCTTGCGCCCGTAGTTCGTCGCGCAGGCGCTGTAAATCCGCTTCCTGAAAATCTTTCAGACCGGGATGATACTGTTGCAAAAAAGCGATCGATTCCTGCTTGGTGCGCCGTATCACCTCGGCGTTATCGTACAGCGTGTCGTCTAAATCGAAGGTTATCGCACGGATGGGGCCTAATGGTCGGTAAAAATGCATCAATGTTTTCCCCGTTTGGCACGTGGATGTGCGGCATCGTATACGGACGCCAAGTGTTGAAAGTCCAGATGGGTATAGATCTGCGTCGTGGAAAGATTGGCATGGCCGAGCAATTCCTGCACCGCGCGTAAATCACCGCTGGATTCCAGCATATGGGTGGCAAATGAGTGACGCAGCTTATGCGGATGAACATGGCTATTGACGCCTTGTTTGCCCCCCCACTCCGCAAAGCGTTTCTGCACATTGCGCATGGAAATACGCCGGCCCTGATTGGAAATAAAAATGGCGTCATCCTGCGGCCCGAACAACTCACGCAGCGCCAGCCAGCGCTCAAGCCAGGTTACCGCCGTTTTGCCCATCGGCAGCCGGCGTTCCTTGCTGCCTTTACCCAACACCCAGACTTCGCCGCTGTCCAGATCGATATGGCGGCAGTCCATGCCGACCAGTTCGGCCAAACGCAGACCCGCGCCGTACATCACTTCCAGCATCGCGCGGTCGCGCACCGCCAGCGGATCGTCGAGCTCGATATCCAGCAGACGATTCATTTCATCCACGTCCATATTTTTCGGCAGATGACGGCCGACTCGCGGCGTCGACACGCCTTTGGCGGGGTTGGCGCCCAGTTCGCCGCGCGCAACCATCCAATCGAGGAAACTGCGCAGGGCGGACAGCCGCAGCGCCAGACTGGACGCGTGCAGCCCGTCGCGTTTACTGCGGGAAACCACGGCGCGAACGCCGGCCGCATCCAGCGTTCGCCAGTCATCCACGCCGGCGGACGAAACCATGGCGATAACCGCCGCAAGCTGACGGGCGTAGCTGCTCAGCGTCAACGGACTCATTTGACGCTCCACCTTCAGGTAACGCAGGAAATCGTCAACCGGCGACTGAAGCCGGGGAGCGACGGGCGCGGCGGGTTGGCTCATACCCGTTCAATCCAGCGCGCCAGCATGGCGGGGAGAATCGTCATCGCCATCTGCTGCAACAGCACGGTTCCCATGCCATCCTGATAGTGATGGCTATCGCGGCTGGTGAAGATCAGCAGCCCCAGGTCGTGATCCTCGCCGAGCATGGATAACGCCACCGATCCCACCTGTTTGGCCTGCGGCAACAGCAGCAACAGTTCGGGGCCGTTCAGATTACCCAGATAATGGTTGGCCTGACCAAGACGCTGGATACGCAACGGCTCAAACGCCGAACGATTCAGCGATAAATGGGTGAAATCAGACGGCGCGCCGATACGCCATTTGTCGCTGAACAGACGAACCGAGGCGCCCGACAGCCCGAGCTTGCGCGCCCAGCGTTGCAGCCTGTCCAGCATATCCATCAGGCTATCCGCCGCCGCCAGCTCGGTTTGCAGGCCCAGCAGGCGATTGAACAGCGATTCGTTAACGCCCGCCTGCTGCATCAACAACGTGATTTCTTCCTCAAGCTGGGTGATGTGGTGCCGTTGACGAGACAACTGCCACTCCACCAGCGATACCGTTCCCCTGACGGGGTGCGGTATGCGCATCTGCTCGATCTGCCGGGCATTGCGGATAAAGAAATCAGGATTCTGTTGCAGGAACTGCAACACCATGTCGTCACTGAGTGCGATCTGGCGTTCCGCCTGCTCCTCGACATTCTTCATAAATGAATAAACCCATCGTAAACATGCGTTGCGGGTCCGGTCATGAATAACGGATGTCCCGGCCCATCCCAGTGGATATCCAGATCGCCGCCCGGCAGCGATACCTTGACCTGTGAAGACAGCAGATCCTGCTGAATGCCGACGGCCACCGCGGCGCAGGCCCCGCTGCCGCAGGCCTGAGTCTCGCCGGCGCCGCGTTCATAAACCCGCAGCTTGACGGTATTGCGGTCAACGATTTGCATAAAACCGATATTGGCGCGCTCAGGGAAGCGCTCATGGCTTTCCAGCAACGGCCCCAACACCTCGACATTGGCGGTCGCCGCCTCCTCCACCTGCATCACGCAGTGAGGGTTGCCCATGGAGACCACGCCGCATAATACGGTGTGTTCCTCCACGCGCATAATGTAGGTTTTTTCGGCTTTCATGGCGCGAAAAGGGATCTGCTGCGGCTCGAAATTGGGTTCCCCCATATTCACCCGCACCAGGTCGTCCTCCGTAACGCTGAGGATCATCCGTCCCGTCTGGGTGCTGACCGCGATATCACGCTTGTTGGTCAACCCTTTCAGACGCACAAAACGGGCGAAGCAGCGCGCGCCGTTGCCGCACTGCGCCACTTCGCTGCCGTCGGCATTGAAAATACGGTAATGGAAATCCAACTCGGGATCGTACGGCGGCTCAACCACCAGGAGTTGATCAAATCCCACGCCGCAGTGCCGATCCGACAAGCGGCGGATCAGCTCGGGTGAAAAATAAACATTCTGCGTGACGGCATCAACAACCATGAAATCGTTGCCTAACCCATGCATTTTAGCGAACTGCATTATCCTGACTCCGCTGGCTTAACCGGACGCGGTAAACGCTATCGTGACCTGTTATAAACATAATGATAGATATATCAGACACCATCGCCGGTTACTGCCGCGCGGACGATTTTTGCTGTGTGTGATCCGCACTCTGCTGCTGAGCGTCGGGCGATGCCGACTTGCCCTCCGGCGGAAAATAAAGCGGCCCTTTAAGACCGCAGCCGAACAACGCCAGCAGCGATAACGCCAGAAAAAACCGGCGAAATACCTTTTTCATAACATTAAGACCTGTAATTCATGCATGCATGCTCTCTATAATCGCAGGTGGATCATGAAAATCAATAGGAATCGAAAATGAACGATAGCGAGTTCCATCAATTAGCCGACGAACTGATGCTGCAACTGGAAGAAACGCTGGACCAATTCGACGGGGATGCCGATATCGATTACGAAACCAACGGCGGCGTGATGACGCTGACCTTTGAAAACAAAACAAAAATTGTCATCAATCGTCAGGAGCCATTGCACCAGATTTGGCTGGCGACCAAAACCGGCGGTTATCACTTCAACTATCAGGATAAACGCTGGGTGTGCGATCGCAGCGGAGAAGATTTCATGTCGCTGCTGTCCGCCGCCTGCTCCACCCAGGCCGGAGAAACGGTGCGCTTCAGCTAAGCCGTCTGCGACGGCATGCTACGACTAACGGAGAAAGGAGGCTGGCGCGTCGCCCGCCTGCGGGGCGCCGGGAATTAAAATATTTGTAACCGCTGTTGCATACCTTTGGCGGCATCGCCGAGCACCGGGGTAATGCAAAGATGAGAAAGCGCGCTGCTGCGAAACGGGATCACCTGAGTGCGGCCGTCCAGTTGCACAATCTGATAAAACTGCGGCAGATTGAAATTGATAAAACTGGATCCATAGGTAAAGCGATCGTGAGAGGAGGAATAGAAACGGCTCACGTCGCGCACCAATTCCTCTTTGCTGCCTTCGCAGTGATGATACACTTCAACCCGGTTGGACTCATCCAGAATATAAATATTAAACCCTTGATTTTCATCCAAATCTTCAAAGAAGAATTGGATAATGCCCTCGCTGGCGACGCCATCGACCACCGGGGGTAAATGCACATGGCTGGATTCAATATGAACCGGCACGCCTTGCAGTTTATTGTTGGAAATCGCGCCATAGAATTCAACGGCGTTTTCCAGTTTCTGCACCGAAACGCTCAGCCGTTCAAAGAACAGTCCCCAGGTTTGCCCGGCGACCTTCACCGCTTTAAACCGACCCGGTTCCTGACGCGTGCTGGTCAGGCGCAGCTCAATGCATTCGGAGACCAGCTGCTGCACGCGCGTACGAATCAGCCCGCGCAAATGCTGGCTGTAGCAGAACACTTCCAGCGACTCCGGCAACGCCGCATCCTGATGCATCTTGCCCAGAATCGTTTTCAGCGCTTCCAGCACCGCCTGTTCGCCGCTGAAATGCAGCGTACGCACTTCATTCCACGAATTGCGATACAACAGATCGATGCTGCCGACCAGACATTGCTGCTGTTGACCAAAACTGAACACATCCATCTGCCGGAAATCGAAATGCCCCACCTGATTGCGGAAGACGGCGGTGGGATCATGTTCCAGATTGACGATAATGGCTAAATGGCGGATTTCGCACGGGCTGTACAGCGCCTTCGGCGTCGGCGCCGCCAGACGCAAGGGGAAATGGCTGGAAACATCGGACACCAGCGCCTGTAGACGGGTGATATCGCACAGTTCGCTGCCTTTAATGTGCAGATGCGTCTTCGGCGTCAGCAAGCCGTTAAAGTAGGCCCAGGCCACCAGCTTGTTCAGATAGCGGTTATATTCCAGCGGCTGATGGCTGATGATGGCATCCATCGACGGCGCCTGATTGTACAGATACCAACCGGAGCGGTTCGCACGTCCGATCGGCACATAAATAAAGGTTAAATTCGGCTCCGACAGGTCGGGCGAAATCTGCGGGTTCAGCAGCGTCACCTTGCCGGGCAGCGCTTCAAACGCGGCGTACAGCTTGCGGGTCAAGACGCCGATATCCTGCGGACTGGCGCTGACGCTCAGATTATTGCGCCGTGCGAAGCGAATCAGGTTGCGATAGGCCTGCATCATCGCATCCAGCAGTTCGTTATGCGCTTCACGTACCCGTTCAATCTTCCAGTTGGCGCGATTATCCAACATCGCCAGATGATCGTCGCTCCAACCCCATTCTTGCACCAGCTGTTGCAGAATCTGGCGCCGCCAGCCGACGCAGGCATGGTCGCTGGAAAGTTTTTCACACACTTTTAAATAGAAACATCGGCGCACCAGGTCGAGACGGGTCGGATCGTTTATCTGCGTCAGATAATTCGTCACCCGTTCCAGCATCATGCAATAAGGATCCAGACCGAAAGAGACGATCTCGCCTTTGTGCAGACGTTTTTTGATGTCCATGGACAACAGACGCGTATCCGGATACTCCCAGGAATAGGCTTCCAGCAGCAGCGTTTTCAATACCGCCTTGTAAGGGGAGTCGATGCTTTTATAGAGCTGCCACAGGCTGGCGCCGAAATATTCTTCCGCCGACAGCGTGCTCAGCCCGCCGAGATCCAGCCACTCGTTCGGCGCCAGCGCGCCTTGCGCGTACAGCGACAGGACATATTCATCGTAATTCGCTTCTTCTTCCACCGGCACCATATTCCACAGGATACGCTTGCCCGCCATGCGGACCGCCGTGCGGTAGAACTCGTCCAGTAAAAGAATATGCTGGGTGGATCCGCAATCTTCGCCGCCCAGACTGCCGCTTTCATTGTGGCGAAAGCGGTTTTCATCCATCAGGAAGAAGCTGACGTCCACGCCCTGCGCGGCGGCCCACTCTTCCAGCAGGGTGCATTTCTTCTGTAAGCGTTGACGCTCTTCGTTATCCAGCCAGGATTGATGGCAAACCCAGATATCCAGATCGGAACTACAGCTCTGTCCAATAGACGAGGTGCTGCCCATGGAGTAGACGCCGGTAATCGGCAATTCGCCCTTATCGTGGGAGTCGGCAAACGGTCCCCAGCGCAGTTCGATTTTATCCAGGTATTGTTGCTGCTTTTCATCAGGCGTGTGGAAGCAAATGCCGTGAGGAACCTTGCCCTCGACATAGCCCGGCATGAGTGGGTGGTGATAATGTAATAAAATCGGCACAAGACTGTAGACCTGCTGAAAAGCAGGTTTCATTGCGGCCAGAGCCCGATCAACACGCAGTTGGTTGATCGCATCCAGTCTTTGCTTCAAAGTCTCGATATAGAAGTACAAGACGTTTCGCCTGATTATCAGTGCTTAGAAAAAACGTATTCCTGACTTGCCAACGGTTATATTTAGCAGAATGTTGGGCAAGATATTGCTGGAAACGTGATCAATTTAACACCTTGCTGATTAAGCGTAAAGAAAGTAAAGAAAGTTAGACTTATCCTCCTTGCTTTCATTACGGTTTTAATTATCGCCTGAGAAATCCGGCCTGTCACATGTCATTTCAAACCCGTTCATTTTCTGCCGTTTTGCCGGCGGACTCCGATGTCCGTCACCTGACACTGGCGCACTATCAATGATACGATGGCGCCGGAAAACGATAAAAACGGTATCAAGCATGTTAGACAATATCATTAGAATTGCTACCCGACAGAGCCCGTTGGCGCTGTGGCAAGCACAATATGTTCAGCAATTGCTGAGCCGCCACCATCCGGGACTTCGGGTAGAACTGGTACCGATGGTGACCCGCGGCGATATTATCCTCGATACCCCCTTAGCCAAGGTCGGCGGCAAGGGATTATTTGTCAAAGAATTGGAACTGGCGCTGCTTGAAGATCGCGCCGATATCGCCGTCCATTCAATGAAGGATGTCCCGGCTGAATTTCCTGAAGGCCTCGGTCTGGCGACGATTTGCGAGCGCGACGATCCGCGCGACGCCTTTGTCTCCAATCATTATGCCGATCTTGATCAACTGCCGGCGGGCAGTTGCGTCGGCACGTCGAGCCTGCGCCGTCAGTGCCAGTTGCGCGCCCGGCGCCCCGATCTGATCGTCCGCGATTTACGCGGGAATGTGGGCACCCGGCTGGCGAAACTGGATAGCGGCGACTATGACGCGATTATTCTGGCGGCGGCGGGACTGAAACGTCTGAAGCTGGAAGACCGGATCCGCAGCCCGCTCAGCCCGGAAATTTCGTTACCGGCGGTAGGACAAGGGGCGATCGGCATTGAGTGCCGGCAGGACGATAAACAAACCCGCCGGCTGCTTTCTCCGCTCAACCATGCCGCCACCGCCGTCCGCGTGCAGGCTGAACGGGCGATGAACCTGCGTCTGGAAGGCGGATGCCAGGTGCCTATCGGCAGCTACGCCGAACTGGACGGCGATACGCTGTGGCTGCGCGCGCTGGTCGGCTCGCCGGATGGCGGCCGAATCATTACCGGCGAGCGCCGGGGAAAACCGTCCGAAGCGGAACAGATCGGCGTCGCGCTGGCGGAAGAGCTGTTGGCCAAAGGCGCCAAAGCCATTCTCCAGGCGGTTTATCGGGACATCCCCTCATCATGACGATTCTGGTTACCCGTCCGTCTCCGGCTGGTGAACAACTGGTGACCCGCTTAAGAAAACGGGGCTACAGCGCTTATCACAGCCCGCTGATCGAATTTTCGCCGGGCGGCGAACTGGCGCAATTGCCCGCCATGCTGGCGAGCTTGCGCCCCGGCGATCTGCTCTTCGCGCTGTCCCGCCATGCCATCGATTATGCCGATCCGCTGTTAAGCCGCAGCGGCGCCGGCTGGCCGTCAAACCCGAGCTATTACGCCATCGGCCGCGCCACCGCGCTGGCGCTGCATAAAGTCAGCGCGCGGCATGTCGCCTACCCAACAGAGCGCGAGACCAGCGAAAGTTTACTGCAATTACCAGAATTACAGTATGTTAATGGTAAACACGCACTATTATTACGGGGTAACGGCGGTCGGGAACTGCTGGGCGACACGCTGGCGCAACGAGGGGCGAAAGTGAGTTACGCCGAATGTTACCAGCGCCGCCCCGTTCATTATGACGGACCGGAACAAAGCCGCCACTGGCAACAGGCCGGTATCGATACGCTGGTGATCACCAGCGGAGAAATGCTACAACGGATCTATACTTTAGTGCCTGATTACTATCGGGCTTCCTGGTTACTGGGTTGTCAGTTGATAGTGGTTAGCGAACGACTGGCCGTCCAGGCCCGCCAACTCGGCTGGCGTCATATTCGTATCGCCGATAATGCCGACAACGATGCGCTTATGCGCGCACTACAATAAACCTGATCATGGGATGTACCATTATGACGGAACACAATACCCCCACGACCCCATCCGAAACGGTGGCAGAACGGGTTGAGCCCGCGCATCAGCAGCAGGAGCCCAAACCGCAACCGTCCGGACGAAGCGGCGTCTTGCTGGGGTCGATAGCCATTATTATCGCGCTGGCGCTGAGCGGCGGGCTTTACTACTACACGCAACAACAAGAGCAGCAGAAAGCCGCCGTCATCCAGCGTCTGGAATCCCAGTTGAGCGCGTTGCAACAACAGTACAACCAGGGGCAACGGCAGTGGGAAGACGCGCAGCAGTCGCATAGCCAATCACTGAACGCCACCGAGCAGCGCCTTAACGCATTAACCCGCCAGTCGGATGAGATGAGTCAAAAACTGGCGTCGCTGACCGAGCACGACACCAACACCTGGCTGTTATCCCAGGCGGATTTCCTGGTGAAAATGGCGGGCCGCAAATTATGGAGCGATAAAGACGTCACCACGGCGGGCGCGTTGCTGAAAAGCGCGGACGCCAGCCTGGCGGAAATGAATGACCCAAGCGTGATTGAAGTGCGCCGCGCGCTCACCAACGACATCAGCGCGCTGGCGGGCGTCAGCCAGATCGACTTCGACGGCATCATTCTGAAAGTGAACCAGTTGACCGATCAGGTGGATAACCTGCGCCTTGCCGACAACAATAGCGATGAAACGCCGATGGATGAGAACAGCACCGAGCTGTCGGCCTCTCTCAGCGAATGGCGGCAAAATCTCAGCAAGAGCTGGCATAACTTTATCGCGGAATTCATCACCGTTCGCCGACGCGATAGCGCGGCGGAACCGCTGCTGGCGCCGAATCAGGATATTTATCTGCGCGAGAATATCCGCTCCCGTCTGCTGGTGGCCGCCCAGGCCATCCCGCGCCATCAGAACGAAACCTACAGACAGTCGCTGGAAACCGCCGCCACCTGGGTCAGGGCCTATTTTGATACCAGCGATCCCAACACCCAGGCCTTTCTGGAAAGCGTGGATGCGTTGAGCCAGCAGTCAGTTTCAATGGATGTGCCGACCACGCTGCAAAGCCAGCCGCTACTGGAAAAACTGATGCAGACGCGAGTACGCAACTTACTGGCGCAAACGCCAGCGACGCGGCAGGAGGGCTGAACATGCTGAAAATTTTGCTGCTGTTCCTCATCCTGATCGCCGGGGTGATCGTCGGCCCGATGGTCGCCGGTCATCAGGGATACGTACTGATTCAAACGGACAACTACAATATTGAAACCAGCGTAACCGGTCTGGTCATCATGCTGGTGTTGCTGTTCCTGGCGCTGCTGGTTATCGAGTGGGCGATCCGCCGTATTTTCCATACCGGCGCCCGCACCCGCGGTTGGTTTTTGGGCCGCAAACGCAGCCGGGCCAGAAAACAGACCAAGGCCGCGCTGCTCAAACTGGCGGAAGGCGATTATCGACAGGTAGAGAAATTGATGGCCCGCAATGCCGATCATGCGGATCAGCCGGTGGTTAACTATCTGATGGCGGCGGAAGCGGCGCAGCAGCGCGGCGACGAATTCCGCACCAAGCAATATCTGGAGCGCGCCGCGGAAATCGCCGATACCGATCAGCTGCCGGTGGATATTACCCGGGTACGCATCCAGTTGGCGCGTCATGAAGACCATGCCGCCCGTCACGGCGTGGATCGCCTGTTGGAAGTCGCCCCGCGCCACCCGGAAGTGTTGCGTCTGGCGGAGCAGGCTTTCCTGCGCACCAATGCCTACGGCGCGTTGCTGGATATTATTCCCGCGATGCGCAAAACGAACCTGCATGACGACGCGCAGTTGCAGGCGCTGGAGCAGCAGGCGTATATCGGCCTGATGAATCAGGCGATGGCCGACGGCGGCAGTGAAGAACTGAAACAGTGGTGGAATAACCAGAGCCGGAAAGTCCGCCATGAAGTGCCTTTGCAGGTGGCGATGGTGGAGCACCTTATCGAGTGCGACGACCACGATACCGCCCAGAAAATCATTCTGGACGGGCTCAAACGCCAGTATGACGAGCGGCTGGTTCTGTTGATGCCGCGCCTGAAGTCCGGCGATCCCGATCGGTTGGAAAAAATGTTGCGCCAGTTGATCAAACAACAGGGCGCGACGCCGTTGCTGAACAGCACGCTAGGCCAGCTATCGATGCAACATGGCGAATGGCAGCAGGCCAGCGATGCGTTCCGCGCCGCGTTGGATCAGCGTCCGGATGCCTATGACTACGCCTGGCGCGCCGATGCGCTGGATCGCCTTCATCTGCCCGACGAGGCCGCCCGGATGCGCCAGGAAGGCCTGATGCTCACGCTGTCCCCGGCGGAACCGCCGAAATCGCCTGCGGAACCGCCAAAACAAGACGGCTGATGGGCAACCTTATAGCCTAAATAATGCCAGTTGCGGGACAAAACGCCGTCGCTTTGAACAACGCAAAGTGTTGGCCCTGTACAGGGCCAATGCATACAGCTCGAAGTATGACCCGGATAGCGATAAGCCTTATATGCGGATTTGCCGGTTTACGCATAGCAGGACGACAACCATTAACATTCCCTTTATCCTGCCGTATAAATATTCCAACACCTCATTTCTAATAATGACAAATGATATTATTATCATAATAACAATTTGATTTAAAAGAATATTATTGTGATCTTCATCGCTTAATTCTCTTACCGTTTTATTGATTGTTGCGGCATAATGCACTGCTTAAATTTCTCAATGGACAGAAAATAGGAAACCGCATGGAGCATTATTCCGCGATACCCACGCCGCTTTCTTCCTTGAACCGCCACGTTCGCCCGCTACCGGCTGTCTGTTTCCGGCGCAACCGACCTCAATGTGGAATCCTCCACTTCCAGCGAGGGGTTGAGCAAGACCTATTGCCACCAGATAACCTTTACCGGCATCCGCAATATCGCCCCGGGCGAGATACTGTTGCAGGACGCCGACTTTACCGTCAATCCGCCAACGTGCGTTACGAACTGGCGCCGCCCAGTCCTGGGTCACAGTAGCGTCTCTGGCGAGACACGGTGAATAGCACGGATACAGAGGCAAATACAATAACAGGAGGTCACCACTGATGGGACAGCAACTCACTCACGCACTGGCGTTTTTTACCGCCGCGCCCGATAGCTGGTTTTCACAGGGAAAGAAAAAAATTGAAGCCTGCGGCCTATGGATCTGGGAAACGGTTCAGGGCGAC
>NZ_JBEIAB010000018.1:0-93120 GCF_040240345.1 Brenneria sp. g21c3
CCAGATGCGGCTCCAGCGTCAGCCGGTAACGCACCTCGTCCGCCGAGGCCGACAGCCGCTGAAACTGCGTTACCACCCCGTGAACCGCACGCGGCGGCGTGGCGTCAGGCAGCGTGATGCCGCCCAGTTGCCTGCCCGGCGGATTGAAGGTAAAGCTGGCGTCCTGCAACAGCATCTCGCCGGGGGCGATATCGCGGCCGCTGGTAAAGGTTATCTGGTAGCAGTAGGTCTGGCTCAGCCCCTCGCTGGCGCTGAAGGACTCCACGTCCAGCGAGCTATCCGCCTCTCCCCTGATGGCCAGGGAATAGCGGTTCTGCGAGCCGGTAAGACGGGTGGCGAGTTCGGATACGGACAGCATGATCACACCTCTTATTTCATTGGAGATCGGTTTTATTGCCGATAATTTGGAAATAACATAAAGCCTCATTATTTTTATCTGCGGGGCTAACGAATTAAAAAAGATTTATTTTTATAAAGGGAAATATTTCCATCAGAAAAACTTCATGATAAAAAATAAAATATCGCGCACCTATTCACAGATAAAAATATCAAGCCATTTAACTATCGATAATTTTCCGCGTCATCAGACAAAGAAAAATTTCTTTATCTCCAGATCCTTTCACTAACAATTGAAGATCCTGATGATACGGCATACTATCTGCCAATAATGCCAGCGCGATAAAATCCGCTACCGGACCGGGGGGGCCAAAAGTATGATCGATAAGATGATAAGGGCTTTCCAATGGAAGAGGAATGTTTTTATTACAAGCATAGATAGATACATCCGCCATTGCTTTTTTGTCTAACTTCGATAGCCAGATGTTTTTTATTTTCTCTCTATCAATACCGGTATATTCAAACAGCATGTCAAGATCTTGCGATAGCGTATCTGACGCCGAGGGCATCACCCTGCCTAATCCGGCTAAAACGGGAAGTTTTTTTTCTTTGGCAAAAGCAGGAGTCGTTATCAATTGCGCGCTAATAAACTCGCTATAACTCTGGGGTTGCGAAGGCCAAAGTTGTATGCCGATAATTAACGCTATGCCTTTATGCGCTTTTTCGTCATACCATGATTTTAGCTCTGAAAGCGACGACAAATGCTCGGGGTATAAATGCCACTGTTCAAAAACGTCTTCCGCGTCTGTATTCACGGCGTCAACCGAAATGCCAGCCAGATAAATGGTATGCAGAAAATACCTATAGTCAGGACATTGACGTTCCAACATGTCGTCTATTTCAGCCAAACGTTGTTTAAGCGTCATGCTTTTACCGAACAGTGGCCGGCCTTTATGGGGATAAGCGGGAATATTTTGAGTATCTTGCAACATAACCGACGCATTATGTTCTTCCGGGGAAGATATTACGTTACCGCAAATCACTAACTGTTCTCTGCTCCATTGTTCCCATGCGATATGCGCGTTTTTCAGTTCGTCATCCCATACCGATTTTTTTACTACCTTATAATAACAATAAAACACTAAAAAAACGCTAAACGACATGAGAATAAAGAATAAGTCACTGATATACTCATACACCTCCAGGATATTTTCTTTAGAGAAATAATCAACGACACAGAGAATAACCTCTATCGCCACCGAAAGATAAAGCAAAATCCAGGTACGCTTGCGAGGAAGAGAATATTGATATTGTCGGGTATCAGGAATCGGCCATCCCATGATTATGCCTCAACGCTGTTATGGGACATGGACGTCAATACGCGACAGCCGCATTGACACAAACAATTGTTTACTGCAACCGCCTTCCCATTATCCTGCATGGTATTACACCCCTCAATAATAGGATTAACGCCATGACCCGGCAGTGGACAGGCGACCAAATCGCCCGCCAATGCAGCCGGTATTCCTTCATAATAAAGCGTTGACGACGCCGTAATCACTTTTCCGCCATGATCGGTTGAATCACCCAGACAAACAATACCACGCATACGTCCTCCTTATTTATATTTTATCTGGCAAGTTGTCGGAGTCTTGAATTTATCCATCGCTCCAACATGTAAAAATTAGAATTTAAAAAACATCTCAATTGTAAAAACAATTAAGTGAACCAACAGTAAGAAGAGAAAAAATAACGATTATCGTCATTAATATAACGGCATCTATCGCGCTAGGTTGTTAAACGCCCCCGGCCGCAGCCGTAACGTCGAGGTGATGCGCTCCCAGGCCGCAACGGCCTCCCTGGGCGGCAACTGTTCATCCGGCAGTGGCTCCTGCCTGAAGATCATACTCAGTGCGGGGGCCTTTGCGCTGTCGGTTTTTTCATTGACGTTTAAAGCAAAACGATGAACGCGCTGTATCGGGTAATTAACGCCGTTGCCTTCCACCAGCCACTCCTCGCCATACAGTCCGTTGATATTGCGTGCGCCTTTTTGCAGCGTGTTCCCTTCCGCCGCCGCGATAATCTGATTTATTTCCGCGCCCCGTTCCAGCAGCGAATCCTTTTCCCGGTTAAAATTATCGGTATCAAGGTTAATCACAATATTAGGGTACTCTGGCGATGTATAACTCAGGGTTACCTCCTCCTGTTGGTAATAATCCCCATCGGTAATAAACATATTTGGCCCGCAAAAACCCGGCCGGTCAGGAATATCCGTTTCATTGCGGCCTTTAATCCGTTTTAGCAACTCCACCAACTCAATCATTTTCTGAGGAACCGAATTTCGATAAACCTCGGGAAGTTGCTGCCGGTCTTTATCGTAGCGGGATGCGGTGCCATTTTCGGCCTCCACCTCCACTTCTACCGCCACCCCGTTGGTATACAGATGCGCTTCCAGTATTCGCGCGGCATCCGGCACTGATTTATCTTCATTGCGTTCAAAAATTACCCCGACCATACCCGCGGGCAGAGGGAACTTACGTTTTAAAAACGGCATATCCAGCGGATCAACGGTTTTCTCGCCACTTAGCTGCGCTTCGCGGCGGCGGATTTTCTGCTCAAACGCCGGCGGGTATATACGCTGGGTTCTTATCGGATGGTCGTTGATAAATGCTCTCAGCACTTTATTCCTTAATGTAAACGACGCCGGTATATCAATCAGATAGCGCCCCACGCAGCGCGTTTGCATCGTCGTTAAAAAGGTTTCCACCACCGCTTCCTCCTGTTGCGTCAAATCCTGTTGCGGCGGATAGGGCGTCATCCATAGATAAACCCCGTAGCTCGCCGCTATCAGCAACAGACAAACGGTAATCTTGCGTTTTATCGCCACGTTACTTTCCCTGTGCATATCGGCGCTTACTTAAACGCCCCCGGCCGCAGCCGTAACGTCGAGGTGATGCGCTCCCAGGCCGCAACGGCCTCCCTGGGCGGCAACTGTTCATCCGGCAGTGGCTCCTGCCTGAATAACATACTCAGTGCGGGAGCCTTTGCGCCGCCGGTTTTTTCATTGACGTTTAAAGCAAAACGATGAACGCGCTGTATCGGGTAATTAACGCCGTTGCCTTCCACCAGCCACTCCTCGCCATACAGTCCGTTGATATTGCGTGCGCCTTTTTGCAGCGTGTTCCCTTCCGCCGCCGCGATAATCTGATTTATTTCCGCGCCCCGCTCCAGCAGCGAATCTTTTTCCCGATTGAAATTATCGGTATCAAAACTGAGAATAATGTTGGAATACTCAGGCGCAGTGTAATGCAATGTAATCTCTTCCCGCTGCTGATAATTCCCATCGGCAATAAACGCATCGCGCAGACAAAAACCCGGCCGATCAGGAATATCCGTTTCATTACGGCCTTTAATCCGTTTTAGCAATTCCGTTAATGCCATCAGATCTTGCGGAACGTTATCATTATAAATACGAGGGGTATCTTTTCTATCTTCATCATAACGTGATGAGAGACCATTTCTGGTTTTTACCGTCACTTCAACCGCCACCCCGTTGGTATAAAGATGCGCTTCCAGTATTCGCGCGGCATCCGGTACGCCTGTATCTTCATTGCGTTCAAAAATCACCCCGTCCATACCCGCGGGCAGAGGAATCTTGCGTTTTAAAAACGGCATATCCAGCGGGTCATAGGTTTTCTCGCCATTTAGCTGCGCTTCGCGACGGCGGATTTTCTGCTCAAACGCCGGCGGGTATATACGCTGGGTTCTTACCGGGTGGTCGTTGATAAATACCATCATATTGTCATCTTCCGCCAGATGGCTGCTTTCCACCGCAAACACCGCCGGTATATCAATCAGATAGCGTCCCACGCAGCGTGTTTGCATCGCCGTTAAAAAGGTCTCCACCACCGCTTCCTCCTGTTGCGTCAAATCCTGTTGCGGCGGATAGGGCGTCATCCACCGGTAGATGCCATAGCCCACCGCCAGCACCAGCAGCGCCGCCATAACCGTTGTGCGTTTCATTGGCCGCCCTGCGTCGTGTGTTTGATTGCCTGCGCGATCCTGACGATCGCCCGTAGCGTAAATAAGCGCGCTTTCTCATCCTGATAGGCGGGTTCATGCTCGACCGCCACCTGACAGCGCGAACGCAAATAACCGGAGGGTATCCGCCCCGAGCGCAGCGGCACCGTGCCGTCGCCGGCTTCAGTGGGCGGCAGCAGCCGGTAGGTTTGCCGCATGCCGCTGGCCCAGCCTTCCCCGCCCAACGGCGTGGCGACCTTGCGAGTCACGCCTGCTTGCCTCTCCCCCACCACCCGGGCATCAGGCGCGTGACGCATCCGCCCCTGGTTCATCCAGCTTTCTATCGCCGGCGTTTCCGCGCGCCAGCATACGTCGCCGTAGGCCGGATGCGCGCTGGCGGCGCTGTAAAACGCATAGGTATTGGGGTGATATTTGCCTGACAGATTTTCGATAAAGGATCTTATGTGATCCTTTATCATGGAAGAGAACATATCCCAATCTCGTTGCGAACGTTTTCCCCCTGGATTAATCAGCTGCTCATCGCACAACCCCCACCATTTATCTCTCACCAGATAGATTTCAGAATAGGGATCTTCTTTCGGGTAAAAACTGACATTTTCGCCGTCCAAAATTTTTAGCCAGCGCATGCCGTAATCCCGTCCGGGCAGCAGTTGCAGCGGCCCCGGCGCCTGCGACAGCACCGCTGTCATTTTCTCCCCATCGTCGCCCAGCACCTGCGCCGCCGCCCATGACAGATAATTCCCCTCCGCATATTCCGTACCCGCCTTCATCCGCCGGTAGGTGGCCGCCGCACCGCGGGCCGGCATCACCCCATGCACCATTCCCAGCACGCAGTCTCTTCCGCCCAGGCATTCGCTATAGTGGCGCGCCACCAGCCCGCCCATCGAGTGAGTGACCAGGATCGCCTTTTCGCAGCGCTTCCCTTTACTGTTATAAAAATTGATGATCTCAGTAACTTTCTTATTCAGATATTCCGCTGAATTTTTATTGGATTCCAGCCAGTTATAGCCGACGGCAAAAACGGGAAACAGATAGTTATAGCTCTGCTTCACTTCCTCTTCTTGCAGCGCCAGCTCGCCGATTTCCGCCGCCAGATCCCGGCCCACCAGTTGATGACGCTCGCCCATGCCATAGGCGGAAAAGTCATTCAGCGCCGCCTGCAACCAGGCCAGAAACGGCGCATAGCTGGTATAAGCCACGCTGCCCCAGCCGCGCTGGCGCCGGCTGCGCAATAAAAACCGTTCATTATCGGATTCGTCGACCTTTCCGCCATCATCCACCACCGTTTTTCCCGGATTTAAGCGCTTTTTTCTTTTTTCCGCGCTGGCGCCGAACCATGTTAGCGCGATCTCTGCCGCGCTATCCAAGCGCCACACTGGGGTTCCTTCTTTACCAGACGTTTTCAAATTACTGCCCATCACCCCGGGAATAAAAAATACCGGGATCACCCGCGTCGGATAAACCTGGCATTGCTGCGTAAAATTGCAGCCCTTCGGATAGCTGTACAGGTCATAAATGGCGTTGCCGCCGTTATCAAACGTCGGATAGATTTTGATGATTTTCGACGGGTCTAACATTATTCCATGTCCCCTTGCAAACAAGCTTTCATCCTCGCATGCGGCGCGGCATCGCCATTAATGGGTAACCGGTAGCGTGAAGTCGGCGGGCGGGTGGAGGTGATGCGTTCCATGCTGTTCCTTGCCATATCCATTAAGAAATTTCAGGAGCTGATTATGCCGAAAAAACAGACGACAAGACAAGTAAATTTTGATAAAAAATCTATAAATATTCCTTAAAAATCAAATTATTGAAAATAAAACGATGAGCAGAGTTATTATTTAAAATAAGGTTTTTAAGAAATCACCTTGCATTACATCTGAATACGTCGCCACCTTCCTATACCTCATTCCCGCGCACAAAAACATCGG
This sequence comes from Brenneria sp. g21c3, assembly GCF_040240345.1. NCBI lineage: Bacteria > Pseudomonadati > Pseudomonadota > Gammaproteobacteria > Enterobacterales > Pectobacteriaceae > Brenneria > Brenneria sp. g21c3. The sequence continues at coordinate 6,306 of NZ_JBEIAB010000018.1, forward strand.
GAATGTTTTTGAACGCCGCTTGCGGCGGCCCGAAGGGCGAGCCCCAGGGATGGGGCGAGTAACCGGGAGTCAGCCAATGGCGGTTTACGGTTCAGTAGGCGATTCCCGCCTACTACTGCGGGAATGACTAAGCGTAGCGGAGGATGACAATGGCGTATTACAGGCTTTATCAACAGCCTGACGCCCGCTTTCGCAGGCGTGACGAGTCAGTGAAAAGCCCTCTGAGCGGCGGGTTACAGCGTATGTTCGGTACGGGCGATAATATCGTCCTGCGTATCGGGCGACAGCGCGGTGAAAAACGCCGAGTATCCCGCCACGCGCACCACCAGGTCGCGGTATTGGTCCGGGTGTTTTTTCGCGGCTATCAGCGTGTCGCGCGAAACGATATTGTACTGAATATGCCAGCCCTTATGCGCTTCGAAGAAGGTGCGCAACAGCGCCATCAGCTTATGGCGATCGTTGTCGTTATCCAGCGTTGCCGGGTTCAGCTTTTGGTTCAGCAGCACGCCGCCGAGGATTGAGCCGGTCGGCAATTTGCCGATAGAACTGATGACCGCCGTCGGCCCCAGATGGTCGGTGCCGGACGCCGGGCTGGCGCCTTCGGCCAGCGGCGCATGCGCCTTGCGCCCGTCCGGCGTCGCCATGGTCGCGGCGCCGAACGGCACGTTGGCGGAAATGGACGAGGTGCCGGCATAATAGTCGCCGCCGATCGGCCCGCGGCCGTAACGCGGGTTATGGTAATGCCGCAGCTCATTAATATAGGTTTGATAGGCGCGCACCAGCAGTTCATCGACGCTGTCGTCATCATTGCCGTATTTCGGCGCCTGATTCATCAGACGCTGACGCAATTGCTCATTGGCCGTGCCGGCGAAGTCGCTGTCAAGCGCCTGCGCCAGCTGTTGCTGACTGACAATCCCTTGTTCAAAGACCAGTTTTTTCACCGCGGCCAGACTGTTCCCCAGGTTGGCGATGCCCACCTGCAAGCCGGAAACCCAGTCATATTTCGCCCCGCCCTGCTTGATGCTTTTCGCACGTTCGATGCAGTCATCCACCAGCGCCGAGCACAGAATATCGTGCGCGTTCTCTTCGAGCACGGTATCGACCACATACTCGATTTCAATCGATTTGCGCGTGTAATACCGGATCTGCGCGTCCCACGCCTGCATGACCTGCTCAAAGTTCTCGAAGCCGCCCTGCGACAGCCGGCGCGTCTGCGGCAGGAACAGATTGCCGCTGGTGGCGTCGCGTCCGCCTTCGAGCGCCGCCAGCATCACGCGGGCGAAGTTGATAAAGCTCATACCGGTGCAGCGATAGCCCCACTTGCCGCCCACCGCAGTTTCAATACAACCAATCGCGGCGTATTGATAGGCGTCTTCCACGGCAACGCCCAGATGGATGAACTCGGGAATGACGATTTCATCATTATTGAAGGCCGGCATGCCGAAACCGCAGCGGATCACCTGCACGCAGGCGTCGAGAAAATCGTCGCTGATGCCGGCATGGTAGCGCACGCTCAGGTTCGGCTGGGTCGAGCGCAGGCGGCCGCAGGACTCCAGAATGGCGTAGGAAAGCGGATTAACGGCGTCCGTCGGCCGACCGTCAATCAGGTTTTGTCCGCCGATGGTGACGTTCTGATAAAGCGGGCTGCCGGCGGAGGCTTTCGAATGCGAGCCGGAACGGATCTTGTTGACCTCAAGCAGCTTCAGCCAGCAGCTCTGCAACATTTCGATGGCGCTCTCGCGCGTCAGCGTCTGTTGCAATTCCACATCGCGGCGATAATACGGATACAGATACTGATCCATGCGGCCGAAGGAAACCGAGTGGCCGTTGGATTCAATCTGCAACGCCAGTTGAATGAAATAGCACAGCTGTAGCGCCTGATAGAAGGTTTGCGGCGGCCGATGCGCAATCCGATCGCAGTTTTCCGCAATCAGAAACAGCTCCTGGCGGCGGGTCTCGCGCGTCTCCGCCGCAGCCATTTTTCGCGCCAGCCCGGCATAGCGGTGAATGTGCCGGCTCAATGCCTCCAACGTGATGTCGATCGCTTTCAGAAACTGTTCGCCGTGCAAATCGTCCAGTACCGTCAGGTTGATGCGCGCACGACGCTCGGCGACTTTCTCGCGCAATCCGTCCAGCCCTTTTTCCAGCAGCAGCGGGAAATTTACCGCCAGATGCGCGTCGCCGGAGGTCATATTGCCTTCCGCTTTGATGATGCCGCTCGCCAGCAGCGCTTTTTGCTCGTCGGTAAACATGCCGTAGCAACGATCCTGCACGGTCTGCCCCCGCCACCACGGGCAAATCTGATGCAGCACGCGCTTGTTCTCTTCGCTGACCGAGAACCCCGCGCCGGGGCGGTCGGCCAACTCGTCGATTTCCTTTTCAATCCAACTGACGGTGTACTCCGGGAAAATCGGCGCGGCGCGCACTTCGCCGGCCTGATTGCCGATGATCAGTTCATCGTGCTTAATCCAGATTGTGCGCTTGTCCAGGTGGTCGGCTAGCGCCATCGCCCGGCGCACCGGCAGCGGCTTGTCCATATTTTCCTGATAGACGCGGGTATAATGCTGAGCGCGCTCCGTACACACCGGCGGTTTCACAATATGAATCAACGCGTTTTTATGCGCTTTAATGCGCTCGCTCAACATGGTCAAATTCAGGGTGGTCATAGTGCTATCCTCTCAAGGTGACTTTCAGCCCTTTTGCCTGCGCGTAATGCTGCGCAAAAGCCAGTAATTCGGGATCGTTCAACGGCTTGTCCGCCGCGAGATAAGGCTGGTTTAACAACACATACTTGTTCATGCCCAGCGTGTGGTAGGGCAGAAAATGAATATCGGCGACCTTTAATTCGTCGGCGGCAAAGTCGGTAATCGCCCTGATCGCCGCTTCATCGGCATTGAAATTCGGGATCAGCGGCACGCGAATGACGAGCTGTTTGCCGGCGCGCGCGACTTTCTTCAGATTTGCCATCACCCGCCGCGCCGAACCGTCCGTCCAGGCGCGGAACACCCGCTCATCCACATGTTTGAGATCGGCCAGAAAGAGATCGGTATAGGGCAATGAGGGTTCGATATAGGACCAGGGCACATGCAGGCAGGTTTCCACCGCGGTATCAATGCCCTCAGCGCGGCAGCGCCGCAACAGCGCGCCGGCGACCTCGGGCTGCATAAACGGCTCGCCGCCGGACAGCGTCAGACCGCCGCCGCTGCGCTGGTAAAACGGCATATCGCGCCGCACGACAGCCATAATGTCATCCAGTTCGATCGCCTCGCCGCACACCGTCAGCGCCTGCGTCGGGCAGCAGTTTTGCAGGCGGTCAACATCCGCCTCCGTCAGCCGTTCCCGAAAAATAACCAACCCTTGCGCGGTATTTTCAATCACCTCCGGCGCCGCGCGTCTGCAGAGATCGCAATCGGCCATACAGAGACGGGCGTCAAATAACAGATCTCTTTTTCTGGAACGACTTTCCGGATTCTGGCACCAGCGACAGCCCAACGAGCAGCCTTTGAGAAATACCACGGTTCTGATCCCCGGGCCGTCATGTGTCGAGTAGCGCTGTATGTTGAAAATCATCATATCGATCCGCTATATTTTCTTCATATGAAGATTAAATAGATTTCGAAAGAAATGTATTTTGATTTTTATCAAAAGTTATTCGCGTTTTTGATTTTATACTGAGCAAAATTAGCGATAACTCACATTTTCTGAGGATAAATCGATGGAACTCTATCTCGACACTGCCGACCTTGACGCCGTAGAACGTCTGGCGCGCATCTTCCCGCTCGCCGGGGTGACCACCAATCCGAGCATCATCGCCAGCGGCGGCAAACCCGTCGCGGAGGTGCTATTGGCGCTGCATGAATTACTGGGCGGCGAGGGCCGCCTGTTCGCCCAGGTAATGGCGCAGACGGCGAAAGGCATGGTGGAAGACGCCAAAAAGCTGCATGCCGTCGCCGGCAATGTGGTAGTGAAAGTCCCGGTGACCGCGGAAGGTCTGGCCGCTATCAAGATCCTGAAAACCGAGGGGATCCCAACATTAGGCACGGCGGTGTACGGCGCGGGTCAGGGGCTGTTGTCGGCGCTGGCGGGAGCGGAGTATGTCGCGCCTTATGTCAATCGCATGGATGTTCAGGGCGGCGACGGCATTCAGACCGTCACCGATCTGCAAAAGCTGCTGTCGCTGCACGCGCCGCACGCCAAATTGCTGGCGGCCAGTTTTAAAACCTCGCGTCAGGTGCTTGAATGTCTGCTGGCGGGTTGCGAAGCGGTCACGCTGCCGGTTGACGTGGCGGAACAGTTTATCTCCGCCCCGGCGGTCAAGGCCGCGGTGGAAAAATTCGAGCACGACTGGAAGCAGGCGTTCAATACCACTCTTTTATAGGCCGTTGTGGTTCCCGCGCCCCCTCTTCGCAAGGGTTGGCGCGGAGTCAATCACTACTATTGCGATGCCTGCCGCTACCCCCACCCGACCTCCCCCTTCGCAGGGGGAGGAGCTAAGCGGTTCCCTCCCCTGCGAAGGCTGTCTCTTATACACAAATGCAGGGAGTCATAACGGATTTTCCCTTTAACTCGGCGTGAGAAATTATGCTGAGGTGGACTTGACCGCCGAGTGAGCAGCAGGGATGCTGCGAAAACCAGTGCCGCGTCGGACAAAAACGTCGGGAGCGTTTTTGAACAGCGCTTGCGCTGGCCCGGTAGGGCGAGTCTCAGGGATGAGACGAGTATTCCGTCACTGGCGGCTCGAATAGCGGTCATGGGCGCCGAGGGTACCGCGCCAGCGGCATAATTTCAGCCGGAAGCCAGGGTCCTCAGGGCTGCGGCGTCTGAGCGCCCTGAGTCGGGCGCGTGCATCGACGTGCCATAAAAATACCTTTCTTTTCGCGCACGAAATAACACTGAGCCTACATATACCGTTATCAGTAATATTTGTGACTAAGAGACAATTGTCAGGGGGAGTAGCTGACGCCCTCCCATGCGAAAGGGAAGATCGGGCGGGAATCACTAACGGCAAGGTTTCGAACTTTGCCGGCAAACGCGGTATAGTTGCTTTTATTTCTTTCACTTTTTGCTATTTGGCGGCTATGAACACTCGGCAACAAAATATTATTCAGTTGGTGAATGAACGCAAGAGCGTCAGCGTCAGCGAGCTGGCGCAGATATCCGGGGTATCGGAAGTCACTATTCGTCAGGATCTCAACGCGCTGGAGCGCAGTAGCTACCTCAGGCGGGCGCACGGTTATGCGGTTGCGATAGAAAGCGATGACGTCGATGCCCGCATGCAAACCAACTTTCAATTGAAAAAATCGCTGGCCGATTACGCCGCCACCCTGATTAACGACGGCGACTGCGTGTTTATTGAAGGCGGCAGCACCAACGCGCTATTGGCGCGCAATGTCGCCGAGACCAAAGAGGTCACCATCATTACCGTCAGCCACTATATCGCCCATCTGCTTAAAGATACCGACTGCGACGTCATCGCCCTCGGCGGCCTGTATCAGAAAAACAGCCAGTCGGTGGTCGGGCCGTTAACCCGCAGCGGCATCCAGCAGGTACACTTCCATAAAGCGTTTATCGGTATTGACGGCTACCATCCCGAGACGGGCTTTACCGGCCGCAACATGATGCGCTGCGACGTCATTGATGCGGTGCTGAGTAAGGACGTCGAGACGATCGTGCTGACCGACTCAAGCAAATTCGGCCTGATACAACCCTATCCGTTATCCAACGACCATCAGGTCAGCCGGGTGATCACCGATACCCTGCTGCCGCAGGAATATCGCGACAAGATGGCGGCGCTGGATATCAAACTCAATCTGGTTACGGAATAACGCCGTTGAGAGCAGGGCGACGGGCGCGAGAGAGCAGACTCCCCCGCGCCTGCGACGACGTTACAGCCCGAGCAGCTTGTCCAGCATCACGTTCAGTTGCAGCCAGAAGGTATAGCCGTCCTCCGGCTTGACGTTGGAATAGACGTATTGCCAATTGCTGTTATTCCAGACGCGGGAGCCGGTCATCTGCAAATTAATCTCCGGCGTCAGCATAACGGAGGCGTCGATGCTCAGTTGATACTCGTTGCGCGGCGCCTGCCACCCCGTTCCGCCCAGGGCGTTGAACATATCCTGTGAGTAGCGTTGTCCCCCTTCCGTCAGCCGGCCCCAGCGGAAAGTCAGCCCGTAACTGTCGTGCGGACGACTCTGCCACGGCCCGGACCAGATCAGCCCGACATCCGCCAGCGTGGACGCCCCGGTGTAGGCATTCGATTGCAGGGTCTGCGTGACGCTGCCGTGCAGGCTGATGGCGCTGGGCGACGGATCTTGCGCATCGGCGCCGCCGTCGCGCCGCCACAGGGCTTTCTTGGCGGTAAGGTAAACGCCGGAAACGCCATCGCGGCGACGCGCCGCGGCGCTGCCGTCGTACACTTTGGACGTCCCGTTCACCGTATAGTAAATGTCGTCGTATTCCAGGAAGTTATGAAACGCCATCGCTTCCCAGTTGAATGGATAGGGTTCCTGCCGCCAGTTGACGCGCCGCGCCACATTGGCGACCAGCAAGGTGTTGCCCGACTTATAGTCATCGTCCCACCTTTCCCAGCCGTTGGTGAACGGGAACGCCTGATAGGTGCGCCAGACGCCGACATTGGATTCCAGCGCCGGCGTATAGTGGTAGCCGATGCGCGCGCCCCAACCGGCATAAGGCGCCGGCCCGAACACCGCCGTTTTATTCAGGATGGTGTTCACACAGGACGACTGGATATTACAGTTGGTGAAACCGAAGAACTGGCCGGGGTTGCTTTTACCCAGTTCGATCGACAGCCGGTCGTCCAACAGCTTCTGTTCGTAGGTGAAACGCATCAGGTGCGCCGTCTTGGGAATATAGGGCGGCGGGTCGCCGGCCAGCATCCCGCCGACTTTGTTGCCATATTCCAGATTGTGGGAGAAAGGTACCCACAGTTGCAGGAAGTGAATATTGCCGCCGGGAATAAGTCCCATCTGATCCAGATTGAAATCCGCGCCGGCGAAAAACATCGTATAAGTTTGATGCTCGTCCGTGGTGGTTCCGGCGCTGGGGTTGCCCAACCAGAGCTGGGACGCGAACAGATGCGGCGTAATGCCGCGATCCGCCAGCCAGGCCCCCGCGTCGGACAGCGGACGGCCCGACTGCTCCGCGTCATCGGCGGCAACCGCCGCGCCGTTCGTCAGCATCATGCCGGACACGACGACGACGACGGACAGCATTCTCATCCACATATTATGATGTGTTATTTTCATTATGTTATCTCATTGAAAGCAATGAGACGGCGCACGGTAATTATTCCGCTGGCAGCCAGCGTTAATTATTTTTTACCGCGTTGTTTCCGCCTCTGGTTTTTATGAATGCGGCGCAATCTGCGCCGCATGGCTGATTAGCGATATTGCTTATTTTTTCACGGCGAGTTGCGCCGCGTGCTCGCCGGCGATACGCCCGGAGTTGAGCGCAAAACCATTCGCCAACCCCTGATAAGGCGGGTAACCCGGTACGCTGTAGAAACCGGCCGCATTGTTGCCGACCGCATACAGCCCCTCGATAGGCTGAAGATCCGCATTGGTGACCTGTAAATCGGCGTTCACCCGCACGCCGCCCAGGGAACTGAGGCTGACCACTACCGCCTTAAAGGCATAGAAAGGCCCTTTTTCGACGCCGTAGGCCAGATATTCCGCCTTCTTGCCGAAGTCCTTATCCTGTTTGCCCTTCACATGGCCGTTATAACGCTCGACGGTGGCTTGCAGACGTTCAGGCGCGATGCCCATATGCGCCGCCAGTTCGGCAATGTCCTTGCCCTTGAGGATCGATTTGCTGGTTCCGCCTCTGGTGCCTGCCTCCGCCAGCGCGACAAAGTCGCCGGGTTTGGGCGGGTTGGCCGGCCCGGCTCCCGACAGCGGGAACGGCATGGCGTTTTTGGTGAAGGATTGCAGCGTCGGGGTATCGACGACGATGTAATAATGGCCGCCGACGGAATAGGCGACGTTGGCCCAGAACGCGGTATCGTAGATATGGCCCTCGTCGGCGAAGCGTTCGCCAACCACATCCACCCACAGTAGCGGCGATTTCAGCAGCCAGATCAGCGGGCTGTCCAACGCCGCCGCGGCGCCGCCGCCGTGATGCGCCCCTTCCGAAGGCTCGATGTCGACCAGTTGAGCGGCGTGGATCAAGGCGGATTGCATATCCCATTTCGCGCCGCCGGCCTGCCAGGCCATTTGCAGCCCTTCCCCCATATTGGGCCATGCCAGCGGGAAAATATTCGCCGTCAGCATCGCTTCGTCCAGCATCTTTTTATTGGCGCCGAAACCGCCGCTGGCCAGAATCACCGCCTTGGCGTGTACGGTTAATTTGCCGCCGTCCGCTTTTTCCGCGATAAGCCCGACCACTTTGCCTTGATCATCCTGAATCAGCGATTTGCCGACGGTCTTGGTCAGCACTTTGCCGCCCAGTTTGGCGAACTCGTCGTACAGCGTTTTATAAGCCGCTTCGCCGCCGTTTTTGATGCGGTGATACACGTCCGATTTAATCGGATCCTCCAGGTGCGCCTGCTGTACCGAACTCAGCTTGGCGTCGCGCGTGGTCTCCACGATCTCCAACTCCACGCCGTGCTTGATCATCCAGTCGACCGTCGATGCCGATTTATCGACAATCCGCTTCGTCAACGGGCCGTTGGACAGATACTGGTTATATTCCAATAGCCGCTGCGTCAGCTCGGCGGCGGTATATTTCATGCCTTTCGCTTTTTGCAGCGAAGACTCCACCGCGGTAAAACCGCTGGCCATCCGGCCCGCGCCGCCCAGCACCGGCATCTTTTCAATCACCAGCACCGAGGCGCCCTTTTCCGCCGCGGCCAGCGCGGCGGCCGTGCCGGATACGCCGCCGCCCACCACCACCACGTCAACGCGGGTTTCCTCATCCTGCCCTTGTTTCGCTACTTTTTGCTGATAGCGCGCGACGTCCGCCCCCGCCTTAACCAGCGCGTCGGCGACCGCTTTCTTCACCGCGTTGCTGGTCATGGTCGCGCCGGTCACGCCGTCCACATTCAGACTCTGGTGTTCGACAATCGCCTTACCCACTTCCGGGCCGGCCTTGCCGCCCAACTCCGGCGTTTCCTTACTGGCATCCACCGCGATATCCTTGATGACGCCCTGCGCATCGACGGTGACCGTCACGCCGACTATCCCCTCGTTGCCTTTCTGCGCGGCGCTGTATTGACCGGCGGTAATCGCGGCCTGCGCCGATCCCAACATGCCGCACGCCAGTAATATCGCGGTAAGTCGCCGTTTATAGGTGCTTCCCTTGCTTTTCGTTATCATAATTTCACCTTTATAGAGATAGCTTCAGACTGCCGACAAAGTTATGCGCTTTGCCATTCCAAACTCCCTCCCCCTGCGAAGGGGCTGTCTCTTAGTCACATTTTTATGCGGACTCAGAGGCAGTTTCGTGCGCCACAATGCCGCCATTTCCATGCTACGTCGTAGCACGCGCCCGACATAGGGGGCTCAAGCGCCAGCCCCCTATGAACCTGGGCTTGCGGCTAAATTATGCCGCTGCGCGGTGCCATCGGTGTTCTTGACCGCTATTCGAGCCGCCAGTGACGCGTTCCCGACGCGGCACTGGCTTTCGCCGCATCCATGCGGCTCACTCGGCGGCCAAGTCCACCGCTGCATAATTTTTTACGCCGCGTAACAACCAACCCCGTCAACACTCCCGTATTTGTGTATAAGAGACAGGACAAGGGGGGAGGCGCTAACGAGTGGGGTAGTCCTGCTACAGGCGTTCCACAATCACCGCCACCCCCTGCCCGCCCCCCACGCAGAGCGTCGCCAGCCCCAGCGTTTTATCCCGGGCGGCCAGCGCATGTAACAAGGTCACCAGAATCCGGGCGCCGGACGCGCCGATCGGATGGCCCAGCGCGATCGCGCCGCCATTAACATTGGTTTTATCCATGTCCAGATTCAGTTCATGGCCGACGGCGACAAACTGGGCGGCGAAAGCCTCGTTGGCTTCCACCAGATCGAGATCGGCGACCGTCAACCCGGCCCGGCTCAGCGCCTGCCGGGTCGCAGGCACCGGACCGATCCCCATCACCGCGGGATCGACGCCGCTGACGGCATAGCTGCGGATGCGCGCCAACGGTTGAATGCCATGCTGCTTCGCCCATGACTCGCTCATCACCACCAGCGCGGCGCCGCCGTCGTTAATACCCGACGCATTGCCCGCCGTCACGCTGCCGGCGGGATCAAAGGCCGGCGACAGTTTTGCCAGGCTTTCCGCCGAGGTCGTCGTTCGCAAATGTTCATCGACCGCAAACAGCGTGTCGCCCTTTTTGCTTTTCAGCGTCACCGGCACAATCTCCTGCTGAAATGCGCCGCGCTCAATGGCCGCCGCCGCCCGCCGCTGGGAAAGCAACGCCGCGTCATCCTGCTCCTGACGGCTGATATGGAACCGCCTGGCGACGTTTTCCGCCGTCACCCCCATGTGATAACGGTTGATGGCGCAGAACAGTCCGTCGTTGACCATACTGTCGGTTACCGTCTGGTCGCCCATACGGTATCCCCAGCGCGCCTGATTCAGCAGATAAGGCGCCGCCGACATATTTTCCATGCCGCCGGCCAGCACCACGTCCGCATTACCGGCGGCAATGCTTTGCGCGGCGAGGATCACGCTTTGCAGCCCGGAGCCGCAGACCATATTGATGCTGGTGGCCGGAACGCTGTCCGGCAGGCCGGCTTGCAGCAGCGCCTGGCGCGCGGGGTTTTGTCCCAGCCCCGCCTGAAGCACATTGCCGAAAATCACTTCGTCGACCGCCGACGGCTCCAGCCCCGCCCGGCGAACCGCCGCGTCCATCACCAATGCGCCCAGTTGCGGCGCGCTAAAGGCGCTCAGACTGCCGCCGAATTTGCCGATTGCCGTACGTACCGCACTGGCAATAACAAGTGATGTCATATCATGCCTCGTTATATTTATTTAATAAGAGAGACTCTTCACATTAAAATTGATTCGACATAAAACCCGATTAATTACCGAATAACAAAACACATGGCCTTATTTATCTTTTCCTGGGAAACACCCTTCGCCATTAATATTAAAAATGCCGATATTCAGTGAAACTGCATTAACGGCATGCTGAATCCCAGGTGAAAGAACGATACGTCCGCGTCATTCTTTGCCCGCAGCGAAAATAACATCCGGGCATTTATCGAGAACGCGCCGAAATCATAGGCGAGCAGCGGCCCGGCCAGCACATGCTCCGCTTTATTTCCTTCGCCATAAAACCCCGGCACCGCAGAGACCTTTTTTCCATCAATCTTATCGTCGGTAATTTGCTTGGTATAATTTCCAATAAATCCCAGCGTATAATTATTGATACGTTTGGCGACGGTCATATCCAGATAATAAGTCATGCCTGAACGATATTGAGTAGTCTTATTGGTGGTATTAATATCCAGCAGATTATTCACCGTAATATTCCAGCCATCGGCCAGATAGGTTAACGCCAGGTTCGGTTCCAGCGTCCAGTAATCATTACCGATGGCGGTGGAGGATTTCACATGACGTCCGGCCGGCGCATCGTAGGCGTAGCGGAATTTTCCGTTATCGGCATAGACCGTCAGTCCGGTTCCCAGATGATACCCGCCGCCTAAATCCCATGACAGGATCGCCGGCGTAATCGACGTGTTGACCAGACCGCTGCTGCTCACGACGTTACTGCCGTATTCATCGCCGATCCGCGTGCGCGCCCATTTATACGGTTGCGCGACGGCGGCCGCGTAGCGCGCGCCCAGCACTTCCCAACCGGGAACCCAAACCAACGCCGCCACGGAACTGACGTTCGATGCCTTGATGCGCTGTCCGGTCGGCGTTCTGGCCGTCTCGCCGCGTTCATTCTTCAGTTTCCCCTTTTCATAAGCGACATCCGTCATCAGATACAACCCCGGCGGCGGCAATGCGCCGGCGGCATTTCCCGTCGTCGCGCCGGGTTGCAGCGGGCTGATGCCTTCAGCCGCGATGGCGTGACCGGCCAGCGCGGAGAAACAAAGCGCCAGCGCGCGCATGCTATGCTTTGTAATCAGGTTCATCATTCACCCCCGACGCGTTCTGCGGCCGCACTGATATCGACCGGATTCACATCGATCAGCCAAATCAGCACCAATGCGACGGCGCCGACCCCCACCAGCAGCAGATAAGCGCCGGTATAACCGCCCAGGTAGGCCAGTCCGAATGCCAGAATGGAGAACGCGAAACAGCGCACCACCGATTGAATCGGATGGACGATGCCGATGGCGCGCACATAGAGACGGCGAGGAAACTTGCTGGCGATCAGCGCGGTGCTCAGGTTGGTGGCGCCCGGCAGGCTGAAGCCGATCATCAGCAGGGAGATCCACAGCATCACGGTATGGTGAGCGAACAGGTTGATCACCACCGCCGCCATCCACCAGAGGGTGTACACCAGCAGCGCCCGTTTAACCCCGATCCGGTGGTTGAGCCAGCCCCAGCCGTATGCGCCCAGCGTGCCGAACAGCGCCGACGCGGACATATAGAAAATGGCGGTGTTTAACTCATAGCCCATCTCCATCAACCGGGGAACGATCTGACTCACCACGCCCACCAGCATGATATAGATGGCGCCGGTGGCGATACCCATAAACCACACGTCGCGCATGCCCAGCAATTGCCGGATGCTGAGCGGGCAGACATAGCTGTCGTGCTCGCGTACCCGCGCGCCCAACTCGGCGGCGGAAAGCCGTTCATTATCCGGCGCCAGGCCGATATCCTCAGGCTTATTGGCGACCAACAACGCCACCAGTATCGCCATGATGAACATCATCGCCGAGATGCCCCAGAAGCCATGCCGGATCCCCAGCCAGACGAATAGCGCCGCCAGCGTCGGGACGAAAAACGCGCTGGAAAAGGTCTGCCCCACCGTACACCATCCCAGCGCCAGCCCCGCCTTACGCACGAACCAATTGGTTATAATGGCCGTGCCGCCGACATAGGCGAATCCGGTGCCGAAGAAACAGACCCCGGCGAACAGCAGCGTGAACCCCACCAGCGATCCGCTCGATCCCAGCAGACCGAAACAGAGTCCGCAGGCAAGCAGGCAGAAGATGACGTTGAATTTGGCCCCTTTTTTTTCGCACAGCCAGGCGCATATCGGTCCGGCGGGAATCGATGCCCAGGAAGCCGGCGTCGCCAGCGCCAGCAATGTGCTGTAGTCCAGATCGTAAGTCTGCGATAGCGCAGGCAACATCACATTCAGGCCGTGAGTCACCGCCCCGGCGGCAATCCAGAACATTAGCGCCTGTAAGATGATGATGATCCAACCGCGAGAACCAAAACCATTGCGATCGGCGGCTGAAGATTGCGTATCGTTGTTGATGGAACATGCAGTCATTTTAGTTAACGCAATATTGTTTTTTTGCCCTGTCATAAAGTGTGCTCCCACGGCGCGAACAGGATAATGCGCGCTGGCGCCGTTATTAGGCCGGCATAATCGTCAACCGCTCGGCGACGATCAGCCGGGGTTCGACCTGTTGTTGGATCGCTTCGGGCGTCATTCCTTCCAGCAATTCGACCAGCATCAATCCATCGCGCGTGACGTCAATCACGCACTGTTCGGTGACGATATGGTTCACACAACCTTTGCCGGTCAGCGGATAACTGCACGAATTCACGATCTTTGGTTTGCCGTCCCTGGTACACAGCTCCATGGTGATAATCACTTTGCGGGCGCCGTTCACCAGATCCATCGCGCCGCCCATGCCGAATACCCGGCCGGGCTGCGCCCAGTTGGCCAGATCGCCGTTCTCCGCCACCTGCAATCCGCCCAATACCGTCGCCGCCAGTTTGCCGGAGCGCACCAGCGCGAAGGATTCGGCGCTGTCGAATGCGCAGGCGCCAGGCACCGGCACAAAGCGCAGCGCGGTGGCGTTGGAGAAACCTTCCACCGCCAGCAGCCCGTCGACCAGCGGCCCCATGCCGACCAATCCGTTTTCGGTGTGGAACATCACGCCGGGCGGCGCATAGTCGCTGCACAGGCTGGGAATACCGATACCGAGATTGATGACGTCGCCGTCCGAAAAATATTGCGCGGCGCGCCGGGCTATCCTGTCACGCGCGTTCATGGCCGTTCTCCTTGCATTGTCAGAATCTTGTCCACATAGGCGCCGGGGGTGATGATGCGATCGATGTCGAGTTCATCGACATCCACCAGCATGTCGGTGTCCACCAGCGTCAGGCGGGCGGCTTTGGCGACCAGCGGATTGAAGTTGCGCATAGTGCCGCGATAGGTCAGGTTGCCCAGCGGATCGGCGGTGCGGGCGCGCACCAGGCCGATATCCGCCTGTAGCGCCGTTTCCAGCAGATAGCGTTCGCCGTCCGCCAGCACGGACTGCTTGCCCTCCTCCACCATCGTGCCGATGCCGGTTTTGGTCAGCACCCCGCCCAGCCCCGATCCGCCGCAGCGCATCCGTTCGGCCAGGCTGCCCTGCGGCACCAGTTCCAGTTCGATTTTTCCGGCGGCGACCAGCGCCACCGTTTCGGTGTTGCGCCCGATATGCGACGCGATCAGTTTGTCCACCAGACCGTGATGAATCAGGCGGCCCACGGTAAGATCCGCGTCGCCGGAATCGTTGGATATCAGGGTGAAATGCCGCGCGCCGCTGTCGATCACGCACTGAATCAGGCGGTTCGGCACGCCGTGATTAGCGAAGCCGCCGCACATGAGCGTTTGTCCATCCTGAAACAGGCCGGTGATCTCATCTATTGAAGCGAATTTTCCCAGCATCGTTATTCCCTCGTCAGCAGAACCGCAACGCCCTGACCGCCGCCGACGCAGAAAGTAATGACGGCGTTGTTCAGTTGACGGCGCTGCATGTCGTAAACGGCTTTGGCGGCCAGAATGGCGCCGCTACCGGCCAGCGGATGGCCGAGCGCAATCGCCCCGCCGTTCGGGTTAACCCGCGCCGGATCCATGCCGATATCGCGGATACAGGCCAGCGACTGCGCGGCAAAGGCTTCATTCAGTTCCCACAGATCGATGTCCTTCACCGCCAGACCGGTTTGTTTCAGCAGTTTGGCGGTGGCCGGCACCGGCCCCAGCCCCATAACATTGGGATCGACCCCGGCGGCGGCATAGCCGCGGAATACCGCCAGAACCGGCAGTCCCTGCGCCTGCGCCAGCGAACGTTCCATCACCACCAGCGCGCCGGCGCCGTCGCTCATCGGCGAGCTGTTGCCCGCGGTCACGATGCCTTCGTCGCAAAAACAGGGGCGCAGGGCGGACAGCGCGTCCAGCGAGCAGTCGGGGCGCACCGACTCATCGCGATCAATCACGATTTCCCGCCCTTTCCTGTCCGGTATAGCCACCGGCGTCACCTGCCCGTCGAAGCGGCCCTCTCGCCAGGCGGCGGCGGCCAGTTGATGGCTGCGCAGCGAAAATTCATCCAGTTCCCGGCGGGTGAGTTCATAGCGCCGGGCGATGTTTTCCGCCGTGACGCCCATCGACGGATTGCCCAACTGGTCCGGCGAGGTGTGAATATCCACAAAGCGCGGCGGCTGCACCGAATAGGCGATTTCCGTTTTTTCCAGCGACCAGGTGCGTCGGGAATCACTCTCCACGCCCCCGACCACCACCGTTTCGGCAAAGCCCGCCATGATCTGAATCGCGCCATAGGCCAGCGCGTTTAACGAGGCGGCGCACTGCCGATCGAGCGTAATGCCCGGCACCGTGATGGGCAGTCCGGCTTCCAGCGCCGCCATCCGCCCCATGTTGTTGATTTCGTGGTTCATTAAGTTGGCGAAGATGACATCATCAATGCTCTCCGGGGCGATACCGGCCCGGCGCACCGCCTCTTTCACCACCTGCGCGCCCAGCTTATGCGCCGGCACCGGCGCCAACGCGCCGCGACACCTGCCGATCGGCGTACGAACCGCCGCAACAATCACTGCTTCTTTCATAATCTTTTCCCGCTGTAACCGCATGGATAACTACAGAGGACGGATCCCCAGTATTTTTCTGGCGCTGGCCGGCGTGGCGACCTGTTTGCCAAACAGACGAATGGCCTGTGCGGCGCGCTCGACCAGTTGCGGATTGGTGGCTTTTACCCCTTTGCTGAAGTAGACGTTGTCTTCCAGACCGACCCGCACATGGCCGCCCAGCGCCAGAGCGGCGAACAGGATCGGCAAATGATGCTTGCCGACGCCAAAGGCCGACCAGGTGGCGTCTGCGGGAATATGCGCGACCAGATAGTTCAGGTTCTCGATGGTGGCGGGCATACCGCCCGGTACGCCGAGACAGAATTGATAATGCAGGGGGGACGACAGTTTGCCCTGCTCGGCAAAGTAACCCGCCACGCCGAGCATGCCGCTGTCGAAGATTTCCACTTCCGGTTTGATCGCCCGCTCGGTGAGGATTTCGCCCAGCTTGCCGAGGAACTGCGGAGAGTTGATGAACACGCCGCCGGGCATCCAGTTAAACGAGCCGGCATCCCAGGAGGCCATCTCAATGCCTTGCAGACGGGAAACGTGTTCCATCCGTTGCGCGTCGCTGGCGCGATGATCGCCGGAGGTGGTGCAATTGATGATCACGTCGCAGTCCTGGTAGCCGCGCAGCAAACGGAGGGTTTCGGCGAACCTGTCGCAGTCCATGGTGCCTTGTCCCTGGTCGTCGCGCATGTGCAGATGCACGATGGCGGCGCCCTGTTGCCAGCAGCGATAAGCGTCGGCGGCGATTTCTTCCGGCGTCAGCGGGATATGTTCATTGATCTCTTTTGGCGTTACCGCGCCGGTCAGCGCGGCGGAAATGATAACGTCGTTGCCTGTGTTCATGGATTTTCCCCGGTCACGGATTTTATATTTTTAAATCAAAAGGTTGACCACTTACGTCCGCTATTTTGACGGCGGCGGGGCCGCCGCCGCGCGCTATCTGGCCGGGTGACCGTAGGGACGGCCACCGTGGATGCAATGGCGAGGACGTATACAGCGCCTGTGAAGGCCGGTTGACGCTTACTTGATTTCGTCTTCTTCCTGACCGCCGTTGATGCGCGGACGAATGACCTTGCCTTTTTTCTCAGCGGCCTTGACCAGCTCCGCCTCTTCATGCGCCCACAACCAGTAATTGGCTTCGTGCGGCGAGTGTTCCGTGGCGGTAACGAACATTTCGGTGGCGAAGGCGTTACGCAGTTCGTTGGCGATGTCTTCCTTCCAGGCTTTGCGCAGTTGCTGAGTGGTGATGCGGCGAGTCACGCGGGTGCCGGTGCGCATAATCAGTTCGGCGATTTCCCAGGCGCGGTCATAAGCGGCTTCCGTATCGGGACAAATTTCGTTAACCATCCCGAGGGAAAGCGCCTTGCGCGCGGTGATGATTTCGCCGGTCAGTTCGGCGTAGGCATAACGCTTGCGTCCCATCAATTCGCGCCAGGCGATTTGGATACCGTCGCCGGGTACCATATTGACGCGGAAGTGCATTTCCGTGGTCCATGCATCCTCGGTACACAGGGTGATATCGCTGAACAGCACCAGATCGGTATGGAAAGCCGCGCCGTTCCATACGCCGATGGTCGGCACCTCAACGTCGAACACCTGCCCTTCAATGTCATTGGTGCCGTCATAGTACTGATATTCATACATTTTCCACGCTTCATCGGGCGCGGAGGAGAACTCGGTGGCCGGCAGCCAGTTGCCGTTTTCATCCAAGCGGCCGATGCCTTTCATAAAATCCTTGCCGGTGCCGCCGAGGATGATGATTTCGTTGTCCGGGTCTCTGCCGGCCCAGTCGAAGAAATAGTGCAGCGCCTGATGCGCAGGCGCGCCCCATTGCAGGCTATCGCCATTGGTATGCAGGCGGGCTTCCAGGATGCCGTTCTGCCGCTTCATGGTGAAACAGTGTTTGAGTTTTTCCGAATACTCTTCGAAAGGCATATGGGGGATGGTGCCTAACTCCTTGTGTGACATTTCTTTACGTTTTCCGGCATCGGACTCATAATTGGCTTTAATCACCATGATTTATTTACTCCTGTCTCTCTTTATTGGCATTTATTAGAAACAACGTCGATTTAAGTGATGTCATTCACATTTCACCTCTGATGTTTCCCGACAATAAAAACTTAACACCGGCCCGATATCGGTAGAAATTCTTTTTATTTTTACGGTTATGCACTTTCAACATAGCCATTGAATATAAAATGAAAATAAATTAATTTACCCTTAAAAAACAAGGGAAATTACAAAAATTAAAACAAAAATTGAAAATATAAACAGACAAAAAACAGCGTGCCAATAGCGTATTAATGAGACATTAATCACATTTAATTAATGTCGATTAAATTTCACCTATTGGCGCTATTTTCAGACGACGGGAAGTTGAGGGTGGATAAATTAATAAATGATTTATCCGGCGAATTCATTTAGCGGGAAAGTATTCCTTTCATGTAAAAAACATTTAAATTCATTTAAAAAAAGAGAAATACAGGGATTAGTATTTTTATTATCCCAAACCAGTTCCAGGTTAAACCAGTAATCCTGCTCCAGCACATCCAGTAATACGCTGTTGGCGCCAAGTAGATAGCCGCGATGCTTCGGCATCAGCAAGGCGACCCGATCCCTGAACTCCAGATTAAAACAACAGGTTTTGAGATTGGGATACTCTTTATCCAGTTTAAAATCAATGTTATAGCAATCGAAAAAGCGGGTACTGTAGGCTTCGGACAACAAAAAATCGCGGGGGTCGATGCGAATGATCGGCCATTCGCCCACTTCCCGCAGCGACACGCGTCCCCGCCCGGCCAGCGGGTGATTCTTATTGACCGCCACGCATATCGGATCGGTTTGAAAGGAGAGTGAGTTAAACTTTTTATTTTCCAGAAAGTTAGGCCGCAATAAAAAGCCCAGATCGCAGGTGTGTTCTTCCAGCAGCAGCAAAGCTTCATCCAATTCGCTATCACGACACTCGACGGTAATATCCGGGTGGTTGCGCTGGAATAGGGTTAACAACTCCACCAGCACGTTCTGGATCGCTTCGCCCAGAAAGGTGATGGTCAGCCGGCGTCGGCTTTTGCCGGTAAACGCGTTGACAATGGAGACGGAACTCTCATATTGCTGAATCACTTTACGCGCTTCCACCGCCAGCAATTTTCCGGTCGAGGTCAGCTCTACGCTGTGGGTATCACGGCGGAACAGTTCAGCGCCGAATTGTTCCTCCAGCGATTTCATATGACGACTTAAAACCGGCTGGGTGATATTCATTTTCTGCGCCGCCCGACTGAAATTAAGCAATTCCGACAACAGAATAAATTCGTATAACAGCTGCATTTTCATCGCAAATGACTTCCACTTAACGCGTGACCAGGCCCACGGGGGGCCACTATAGCGAAATCGCGGCGCATGAACTGTGAAAGTAATCAAAGCCGGCGCGCTTTTGACCTGACCGCGACACGAATCCGCGCCGCATATCACGCCGGCTGCTATGATGTGATCACCGGTTGCATTCACTGTATATCAATGCGTTTATCGCCAAGCCATGCCACATGATCAGGGGATCCCCGATGACCAGCAGAACAATTAAATTTCAGCACCCCGCCTACAGAGACGATATTGCCGATCTCTCGACGGTGCGGCCGCTTCCCGGTCCCCACGTCGAGCAAATTGATCCCTTCCTGTTTTTGAACCATCACGGGCCGCAGGTATATCAACCGAATAATGCGGGTCTGCCGTTTGGCCCGCATCCGCATCGCGGCTTCGAGACGGTCACCTTCATTCTGGCCGGCGAACTGTCTCATCTGGACAGCGGCGGTCATGAAAATATCATCGGCGCCGGCGGCGTACAGTGGATGACGGCCGGTTCCGGCCTGATACACGCGGAGCTGTCGCCGGAATCCTTTAAACGCAGCGGCGGCCTGCTGGAGATCCTTCAACTGTGGGTGAATCTGCCGGCCAGACTGAAAATGACCAAACCGGCCTATATCGGCCTACAGAAAGATCAGATCCCGGAAATTCCGCTTGATGGCGGCCGGGTAAAGGTCAAACTGGCGTCCGGCGAGTTTGCCGGAACCACGGGGCCGATCGCCTCGCTGACCGGTATCTCGCTGATGACCGTCGCCATGCAACCCAAGGGCGCCGTAACGCTGCCGGCGCCGCCGGGACACAATGTATTTCTCTATACCGTGCGCGGCAATACGGCCATCGACGGCGTGCCGATCAATCCCCAGCATCTGATTGAATTGAATGATGATGGCGATGCGGTCAATATCACGGCGTTCACGGATGCGCTGATCCTGTACGGACACGCCGCCCCGCTGAACGAACCGGTCGTCGCGCACGGTCCTTTTGTGATGAATAGCCGGGAAGAGATCTCGCAGGCGATTCGCGACTATCAGTCCGGGGCATTCGGCAACGTGACGCCGGGAACAAGGTAGATTGGCGTTCTCCGATCTGCTCCCGGCGCGCGGATAGCGAGTTAACCCGCTATCCGCGCGTCCTTCGCTTATTTGAGCCGCTGGCCATTGACGCTGTTTTCTTCCGTCTCGCCGTCCAGCGCCTTGATCAGATTATCCACCGCGCACGCGGCCATGTTATAGCGCGTTTCATGCGTCGCCGAACCGATGTGCGGCAACGCCACCACGTTTGACAACCTCAGCAGCTCGGAGTCGGCGGGCAGCGGCTCGACCTCGAACACATCCAGCCCGGCTGCGCGAATGACGCCGTTTTTCAACGCCTCAATCAGCGCGGGCTGATCGACAATGCGTCCGCGCGCGCCGTTAATTAAAATGGCGCTCGACTTCATCCGGCGTAAACGCTCGGCGTTGATCAGATGATGCGTCTGCTCGCTATAGGGCAGCGTGATCGCCACAAAATCCGACTCGGCCAGCAGCGTATCCAGTTCGCAGCGTCGGGCGCCCAGCGTTTGCTCCACCTGAAGGTTGGGCCGATCGTTCCAGTACAACACCTGCATGGCGAATCCGGCGCTGGCGCGACGGGCCAGCGCCGAACCGATACGCCCCATTCCCAGAATGCCGATGGTTTTGTGATGAACGTCGGTGCCGTAATATTCGCTGCCGATGCTGCGCCGCCAACGGCCCGCCTTGACCAGTTCCCCCATCTCCTGCGCCCGGCGGGCGGTCATCAGGATCAGGGTGAATACGGTGTCGGCCGTTGTTTCCGTCAACACCGTCGGCGTGTGCATCAGCACTATCCCGCGCCGGGTCAGATCCTCGACGTCAAACTGATCGTAGCCCACGGAAATGGTGCTGATGACCTTAAGCTGCGGCGCATGATCGAGTAACGCGGCGCGCACCGGCACGCTGGCGCCAATCATGCCCCTGGCGTCGCTTAGCGCGCGAATCACGTCGGACTGATTGGCGGCATTGATGCCGTCAAAAAAGCGCACGTCAAAGCGCTCCGTCAGTCGTTGATGCAAGTCTTGCGGGATTTTTTTATACAATACAATCGGTTGTTTCATGTATAACGTCTCCTGACGGCTAGCGGTCAAACTACCGCCGTCACCTGTTTTTGCGCCTCGGACGGTTTAACAATGATGGTAAGCCAAACCGAAACGAGCAGCGCGCCGGCCATAAAGACATAAGAGGCGGCAGGCGATCCGGTGGCGCCGTTGAGATAGCCCACGAACCAGGAGCCAAAAAACGAGCCCAGCGCCCCCATGCTATTGATTAGCGCCATCGCGCCGCCGGCGACATTGCGCGGCAACATTTCCGGGATAATGGCGAAGAACGGGCCGTACGGCGCATACATGGCCGCGCCGGCAATCACCAACATGGCGTAAGACCACCAGAAATGATCCGCCCCCAGCAGATAAGAGCCGACAAACGCCAACGCGCCGATCAACAACAGCGGCCAGACGAACAGCTTGCGGTTCTGCATTTTGTCGGAAGCCCAGGAAACCACCAACATGGCGATCGTCGCCGCCAGATAGGGAACCGCGGACAGCCAGCCGGCTTCGACCATGCCCATATCGGAACCGTGGCGTAAAATCGAGGGTAACCACAGCACAAAACCATATACGCCTATACTCCAGGCAAAATACTGTGCGCACAGCAGAACGACATTGCGCGAACGGAAGGCTTCGGCGTAGTTACGCACCACTTTGATATTCTGTTGCTCCGCCAGTAATTGCGCCTGCAACGCCGATTTTTCCTCGTTGCTCAGCCAACTCACCTCATCGGGTTTATCCTTGACCAACACCCACCAGCAAAACGCCCAGATAATCGCCGGAACGCCTTCTATGATGAACATTTCACGCCAGCCATAAGCGTGGATCAAATAGCCGGAAACCACCGACATCCATAGCACCGTGACCGGATTGCCCAGAATCAGGAAGGTATTGGCGCGGGAACGCTCCGCTTTGGTGAACCAGTTGCTGATATAAATCAGCATGGCCGGCATGACGGCGGCTTCGACAACCCCCAGCGAGAAGCGGATAGCGGCCAGCGCGGGGATATTGCTGACCATGCCGGTCAGCGAAGCGCAGCCGCCCCACAGGATCAGACACCAGAAGATCAGCTTGCGCACGCTACGCCGTTCGGCGTAGATCGCGCCCGGAATCTGGAAAAAGAAGTATCCCAGGAAAAACAGCGCGCCCAGCAGCGAGGCCATGCCTTTGGTAATGCCGAGATCATCATTGATGCCGGCGGCGGAAGCGAAACTGAAATTGGCGCGATCCAGATAAGCCAGGCTGTAGGTGATAAAAATCACCGGCATCAGGTACCACCAGCGTTTCTGAGAAAGTACGGGATTTTTCATTATTGTCATCCTCAATATTTATCAGTCGGGCATCCGTACCCAGGTGTAGGGTTCCAGTGATAGAGGTTGATACGGAATTGACCGGCGACTTACTCCGCCAGTTGCGCGCGGGTCGGCAGCCCTTCGCTATCGCCAATGGCCTGTACCGCCAACGCGCCGATTCGGTTGCCGCGCATCACGGCTTGCGCCATGCTTTTCTCTTCCAGCAGCGCGCTGATGACGCCGACCGCGAAACCGTCTCCGGCCCCCACGGTGTCGACGACATTCTCCACGCGCACGGCGGCGACATGCTGCCGCTGCCCGTCGCGGGTTTTAAACCAGGCGCCGTCCGGCCCCAGCTTGATGATGACGGCCTTCACCCCCTGGGACAGATAGAAATCGGCAATCTCTTCCGGCGTCTGCTTTCCGGTCAGGATCTGCCCCTCTTTCAGGCCGGGCAGCACCCAATCCGCCAGACATGCCAGCTCGTTCAGCTTTTCACGCATCACCCGCTGATTCGGCCACAACACCGGGCGCAGATTGGGATCAAACGACAGGGTTTTCCCCATGGCGCGCATTTCCCGCGCCGCATGGTTGGCCAGCGTCAGCGAACTGTCGGAGATGGCCGCCGCGACGCCGCTGAGATGCAAATGGCGCGCGCGCATAAAATATTCGCGATCAAAATCGCTTACCGACAAGTGGCTGGCGGCCGAGCCGCGGCGGAAATACTCCACGATGGGATCGGTTCCATTTTCAGCCCGCGATTTAAGCTGAAAGCCGGTAGGAAAACGCGCGTCCAACGTGACGCACTGATGATCGATCCCCTCTTTTTCCAGCGTATCCAGGGTAAAATGACCGAAAGAGTCATTTCCCACCCGGCTGACCCAACCCACCTTGAGCCCCATCCGCGACAGACCGATGGAAACATTCAGCTCCGCGCCCGCAATACGTTTGGTGAAGTGGCCGGCCTGCCGTAGCTCGCCGCTTTCATTGGCGACAAACATCGCCATGGCTTCACCGTAGGTAATCACATCCAGTGGAAGAGTGGTGCTCATCTTTAATTCTCCCTCAGTAAATTAACGTAATGCCGGGTAACCGCCGTCAAATCCTGACCGACTAAAGGAAACTCAATACCGCGCATCGCCTGCTGCGGCAACAGGGCAAGCAATGAACGCCAGCTACCGTCGCTGTTGTCCAGATCGACGGCATGCCACTGGCGATTCCGCTGTTGCGCCGCTTTGACGTGGATATAGCCGACATATTCGGCCAGGCGGACGGCGGCCTGATTTGCGTCTTCATCCACCCAGCGCCAGTTCGCCATATCAAAAGTCATGCGGATCGGCGAACCGCTCTGCCGGACGTCGGTGAAAAACGCCTGTAGCGGCGGCAAAACGCCGTACGCTTTGGTCTGGTCGTTTTCCACCACCACCTGAACCGACCGGCCGCCGAGGCTGGCATTCAGTTCGCGCAAGTCATAACCGGCGCGATAACCGCCCAGCGAGAATTTGACCGCCCGCGCCTTCAGCGCACCGGCCTCCGCAAGCCGCGTTTCCAACCCAGGATTCAGATCGCCATTGTCGGAGAACAACCCCTCAGGCACGGAATAGAGCGTAAATAATTGATGCCGGGCAATACGCTCAGCCAGCGCGGGCAAGGTTTGTAACTCCTTATCCGTCAACAACTCCCGTCGTATTTCCACACCGTCGGCGCCCGACTCGGCGATAATCGGCAGCAGCGCGGCCTGACCGCCCAGTTGTTTTACCCGCTCGCTGCCATAAGCCGCCGTAACCACCACAATTTCTCTTTTCATCTCGACTCCCGTGAGCACCAATGCATTGCCCTCTGTTTTCCTGTGGCCATAGTAAATGGTATCGGTTCCATTAAAAATCGCGCCGCGAACAGAATGTGAACAAAATCACAGCAAAATTATTTTTTATATTTAATTTCAAATAGATAAAATCATCCCCCAGTCGACTGGGCGTCTATATCGGGCGCAGGCTATAAATGGAAATAGCGGCTTTGTTACGCAGGAATATTCTCTGGTATGACATATTTCAGGAATACCGGTAGCGGTTTACGGTTTCAGCAGACTGATCCCCGCCTACTGCCGCGGGGATGACGAGGGAGATGCGGGGATGACGAGGGGAGGTGCGGGGATGACGGGTTGTGTTTGCGGGAATGACGGGCATCGCAGATACCATGTTGATATCAGCCGATGGCTGTCTACGGTTCCGGGGAGTGCGGAATACTCTGCTGCGTTATGCCTGCGCCGGCGGGTAGCGTTTTGATTTTTTATCCGAAAACAATTGTTCAAAAGATTTGGTGGGATAAAACAGCGCATGGTCATTCTCACCGACAAGAGGGATGAAGCCAAGTGCCGCATAAAAACGCCTGGCCTTGTCGTTAAGCGCTTCAACAAAAAGCCCATAGATACCCACAGCCTTAGAAGCCTGCCAGACGATTTTCATGGCGTGTGTAACCAAAGTCACGCCATACCCTTGTCCTTGCAGTGACTTGTCAATAGCCAGACGACCCAGGGTTACGCTTGGCGTATTGCGATAAGGGACTTTTTTTTGTTGTGACTTTGACGGCAGCGTGCCTCTTTCGAAGCAACTGCCGGACAATGTGTAATATCCCAGGATTTTCGCCCCTTCATCTCTGAGAACATAGGCTCTTAAAATCTGTCCGGCGTGCTGCCGCTTGAGATGATCTTTTAAAAATACATTCAGCGACGCTTCACCGCAGTCAAAATTCAAAAAATCATATTGAAAATCATCGGTGATCATCTCTATCGTCAGCTTGCTCACAGCTTCTACTCCATGTTTTGTAGACGCTTCGCCGCTCGTTTCAGCTTGTCATTCGGTGCTTGCGGATTGTCAATGGCATCCATAACCAAGTTCCACGATTCTTCGTTAAGAACTAATCGACGATGCTGTTGTATAACTTCCGCCGCACGTTCTGCGGCACTGCTAACCATGAACTGGGTCATCGTCAGGTTAGATAGAGCCGCCGCTTCTTCGATCATGCTTTTGTCGTCATCGGTTAATCTTAAGTCGATACGCTGCTTTTTAAGTGCGGACATTGTTTCTCTCCTCGGCTACTCAAGTTGTTAAGTAGCCACTTACTCCTGGTCTCCAGGGGCGACCAACACGGTCTTTATGGCTTCTTGCCATGTACACTTATTCTTTTAGGCCTCTGCTTCTTCTGCCTAATTTGAACGCTTAGCTCATGTACGGAAATATTCCGTACATGAAATATAGCGACAATTGACAATACAATCAACTGCGGCGAGGTAAAACGTCGGGCGGTTGTGATAATCTGTGGCAAGGTCATATCCAGAGGATAGCGTGGTGAGAAGTAAGGGAAACCGTACAACAATCAGCGACGTAGCCAAAGCGGCGCAAACCGGGAAAACCAGCGTGTCGCGCTACCTGAACGGCGAGCAGCGCCTGTTATCGGACGCCCTTAAACTTCGCATCGAGAACGCGATCCGGCAACTGAATTACAGCCCCAGCCAGATGGCGCGCGGCCTCAAAAAAGGACAAACCCGCCTGATCGGCATCATCATCGCGGACATCACTAATCCTTATTCCGTCGACGTGCTGCGCGGCGTGGAAGACGCCTGCCAAAAGCACGGCTTTACCCTGCTGATGTGCAACACCAATAATGAAGTGGATCAGGAGCAGCATTATCTGCAATTGTTCAGCAGCTACAGCGTGGAAGGCATCGTGGTAAACGCGGTGGGCATGCGGGAGGACGCGTTTGCCAGACTACAGCACTCTTCATTGCCGATGGTACTGGTTGACCGCAAAATTCCCGGCTTATCATGCGACATGGTCGGGCTGGATAATCCGGCGGCGACCGTCGAAGCCACCCGCCATTTGATCGAACAGGGATTTGAAGCGTTTTTATTCCTCAGCGAACCCCTGGGGCTGGTCAACACCCGCCAGGAGCGTTTGACGGCTTTTCAGCAGACCATGCGGGATAACCCGTCATTAGTGGCTTGCCACAACGACGTGGCGCTAAGCGACCAGGAACGACTGGATGCCATCCTGCATGAGTTTTGTCACGACCACCGCGGAATGCGTAAGGCGGTGATTTCAGCGAATGGCGCTTTGACCCTGCAAATTGCGCGCGCAATGCGTCGGCTGCGCCTGAACTGGGGAAATGATATCGGCTTTCTGGGCTTTGATGACATGGAGTGGGCGGAAGTCGCAGGCATCACCACGCTCAAACAACCGACCTACCAGATAGGCCGGGCCGCGCTTGAGCAGTTGCTGTCGCGCATTCGCGGCAACAACGACCCCATCGTGGAAAAAACCTTCCCCGGTACGCTGGTGATCCGCGGTTCCACCGCCCGCTGACCCTATCGCGGCGACCAGAACGAGAGGCGCCCCCGCTCGGCAGCGGCGTCCCCCGCCCCGCCGAGCGCTGACATACAGCTCATCGCCCGGCGAATCGCATCTAATCCCGCAATCGCGCCCGCAGCGTCGCCGACGGTTTCTCATTAAATAAGCGCTGATAATCGTTGGCGAACTGACTTAAGTGCCAGAATCCCCACTGCATCGCCGCGTCCTTAACCGTGTCGCAGCGCGAAAAGGGACTGATTAATTCACGCCGCACCGCATTGAGCCGCAGCATTTTCAGCCAGGCATTCGGACCAACGCCCAGGGTTTCGCAAAAGGCGTTCTGCAAGGTGCGGCGGCTGACGAACAGTTCCCGGCACAGATCGGGAACCGTCACCGGTTCCGACATCCGGCTCAGCGCATATTCACGCGCGCGGGAAACCAGACGCCGGTAGCCCGTTCGCCGGTCGGTCGTGCTGGCAGGCGGCGGACAGGCGCTTTCCAACAGCGCGATCACCGCCGTCAGCAGATTATCGTTAAGGACTTTGCTGACGCTCTGCATCCCTTGCGGATCCCGGCTGCCGTGGCGCAGCGCCTGATGGATGTACGCCCATAAAGCTTTTTTCTTGTCAGTATCCACCCTCAGCGCCGAGGGTTCTTGCAACAGTTGAAAGAACTGCGCCTGCTCCGCCAGCATACCGGTGTGTTTTAACAGCACGTCATAGGAGATCACCACGCCCAGGATCGCGTATTCGTTCGGCGTATTCAGCTCAAACTCTTTGCCGCCCGGACTCAGCGCGATGCTGCCTTCGTCGA
The DNA here is from genome assembly GCF_040240345.1 of Brenneria sp. g21c3. Lineage (NCBI taxonomy): Bacteria > Pseudomonadati > Pseudomonadota > Gammaproteobacteria > Enterobacterales > Pectobacteriaceae > Brenneria > Brenneria sp. g21c3. The sequence continues at coordinate 34,220 of NZ_JBEIAB010000018.1, forward strand.
TGGTCTGCGATCCGATAGCGCCGGTCTCGCCGCAGGCGAGCGGGATCCCCAGCCAGAATGCATCCGGCCACACCATGCAGGACTGCCGTAACGCCAGATTGGTGTATTCGTGGCAGAATTGAACGCCGTCGAACAGCAGTTCCGTCAGTTCGCCGCGAAAATGCCCGGGATGAAGCTGATCGTAAAGCTGCTGCCACGCCGTAATGGTGCAGGATTGCGCGTAGACATCCTGCGTATAATGTTGATGTACGTATTCATCTTCAGCTTGCGATGCCGGTTTCACCGCTGAGGGATAACGCATGGCATCCAGAGAATGCAAGTTGGGGCGTTTGTTCGTCATTGTACGCTCCTCGACAATTACCGTAACGGTATCCACAACATGCGCCGACCACCACAATCCGGCACGGATGACGATACTTTATGTCATGTTCGGGCGAATTACCGTGACGTCGACGATACCCTGATATCCTCGGCGCCGCCGGACATTCGCCCGATGCACTCTTCTTTCATTACGCCCTTTTCACCGCGGCCGTCGCCTCATTATCGCCATGACGGCCACGGGATGGCGACGCGGCCGCATCAGACGATGCGGAACATATCCACCATCACACAGCGACGCCGGCGGACAAAGGTGCTGGCCGAGGTCACGCCTTCGCCGGTCGGCGTGGAGATGGTCATCGAGGTACAGCCTTCGCCGCCCAGTCCCAGACCGGCGATACAGGGGCCGTTTTTCACAAAGATGCTGGTATTCATGATGCTGGCCATGTGGTGCATATTATTCACATTGGTGGAATGTATCGCGGCGGTATGCTGACAGCCGCCTTCCAGCTTCACCGCCAGCTCAATCGCTTCTTTCACGTTTCTGGCCCGCACCACCGGCAATACCGGCATCATCATTTCGGTGACGGCAAACGGATGCGCGGCGTCGGTTTCCGCCAGCAACAGACGCGTTTGCTCGCCGACTTCCAGGCCGATGCCGGCCGCGATTTTCGCCGCGTCGCGGCCAACCCATTCACGATTGACCACCCCTTTGCCATTCTCGCCGATGTTCGACAATAGCTGCGGCAGCAACTGCCCGACTTCGTCGTCGCTCAGCAATACAGCCTGATAACGCTGCAATTCCGCCAACAGCGCATCCGCGACGCTTTCAACCACAATCAGCACTTTTTCGTCGGCGCAGATGATGTTGTTATCGAAAGACGCGCCGCGAACGATAGAACGCGCCGCCCGGGCGAGATCCGCCGTCTCATCCACCACCACCGGCGGATTGCCCGCGCCCGCGGCGATCAGTCGCTTGTCGGTATGTTTACGCGCCGCTTCCACCACCGCTTCGCCGCCGGTCACCACCAGCAGGCCGATGCCGGGGTACTTAAACAGCCGCTGCGCGGTTTCGATGTCGGGATTCGCCACGCTGACCAGCAGATTGGCCGGCCCGCCCGCCGCCACGATCGCTTTGTTCAGCAGGCTGATGGCATGCAGGGAAACCTTTTTCGCCGACGGATGCGGCGCGAAAACCACGCTGTTGCCGGCTGAAATCATACTGATCGCGTTATTGATGATCGTCGCGGCCGGGTTGGTGGACGGCGTGACCGAGGCGACCACGCCCCAGGGCGCATTCTCAATCAGGGTCAGGCCGTTGTCGCCCGTCAACACTTCCGCCGCCAGGCATTCCAGACCCGGCGTGCCGCGCGCCTGGGACACATTCTTGGTATATTTATCAATCACCCGGCCCATACCGGTTTCGGCGACGGCCATTTCCGCCAGCACCTGCGCGTAGCGTTCGCCCGCGTGGCGCATCGCGTCGATAACCCGTTGACGCAGCGCCATGCTGTTCAGCATTTTCTGCGCCATCGTCGCGGCGTATACCGCATCGTCCAGCGAGTCGAACACGCCGGCTTGCGGTATATTCATTACCTTTTCAGTCGTTAGCTGTTCCATACTCACTTTTCCTCTTCATTATGCTGTTATGCCGTTTCTTCCAACCGTGGACGGCGAAAAGTACGGAGGTGAATTCAGTCACGGCGTTCAATGACGACGTCGCACCGACCGCGTGCCGTCCAAATACCGCTTATTCCTGACGGAGAACGGCTTATCGCGCATCGTCCGGGAAGGCAATGAGGAACATCAGGCGCAACCGGCCTCCTGGAGGGACATGGCGGAAAGCGTTCCATTGCCATTGCGTCTCCTCATTGACCTGACATCGATTCTGTCAACAATTCGCCAAAGGAAATAACAAATTTCGGCAAGGGGAATGAAAGATTGAAGTGGATCACTTAAATAGCGGGATTTTACGCTCGAACGCGGCCGTAAAAGCGCGCCGGGAGGGGCGATCGGCGATCGCCCGCTGACAAATCATCACCGTTCGCCGGCGCGGAATTATCCTCGCGACGTCAATTGCGCCAGCACGGCTTCCGTCTCGCCGAGCAGTTGCTCGCCGTCGGCCTGTGAAAAAACCAGCGGCGGACGAATTTTCAGTATGTTGGCCGAGTAGCCGGTGGCCGAGATCAACACCCGCCGCTCGCGCAGCCCGTTGACAATCGCCGCCGCCAACGGCGCATCCGGGGTTTTCCGCTCAGGATCGCCGACCATTTCCACGCCGATATAGAGCCCGGCGCCGCGAACATCGCCAATCTGCGGATAACGTCGGGCAAGTTCGCGGAAGCCGGCGCGCAGGAACGTGCCGACCCGGCTGGCGTTTTCCTGCAACCGCTCGTCGCGGATCACATCAAACGTCGCCTGCGCGGCGGCGATCGCCACCGAATTGCCGCCAAAGGTGTTGAAGTAACGCTGGTCGCGGCCGAAACGCTCGACGGCCTCATGGGTGACGGCCACCGCCGCCACCGGATAGCCATTGCCCATCGGTTTTCCCAGGGTAATGATGTCCGGATCGAGACCGTGGCGCTGAAATCCCCACAGCTTATCGCCGGTGCGGGCGAAACCGGACTGCACTTCGTCGGCGATAAACAACCCGCCCGCCGCGCGCACCACTTCCGCGACCGGCGCCAGCAGATCGGCGGGGTCGGTATAAATACCGTCGGACGAAAACACCGAGTCGGCAATAAAGGCCGCCAACCCTTCGCCATACCGCTGTAATTCGGCAATCTGCGCAGCCACCTCTTCCGCCATCCGCCGCCCCATTTCCGCGCGGGAAAGGCGATAGGAATCCGGCGCCGGCACGCGGCGCACCCACTGGCCGAGCGGCGAATGCCCGCCCAGCGACGGCGAAATACCGGCCGTCAGGAACGAGTTGCCGTGGTAGGCTTCGGCAGTGATGATCACACCCTGCCGGCCGGTGTAATGGCGGGCGATGCGCAGCGCCAGATCGTTGGCTTCCGAGCCGGTGCAGGTAAACATCATGTGACCCTGCTCCAATATCCGTCCGCCGAACGTAGACAGCAGTTGTTCGGCGTAATCCAGAATCCCGTCCTGAATATAGCGGGTATGAGTGCAGAGTGTCCGCATCTGGTTATTGACGGCGTCGGCGACCCTGGGATGCGCATGTCCGACCGAAACCACGTTATTGTAGGCGTCCAGATATTCATTGCCGTTGCGGTCATACAGCCGCACGCCCCGGCCCCGGCTCACATCCACCGGCTGCTGATAGAAAAGGCGGTAGGCCGGCCCCAGCAGGCGAGTGCGCCGCTCAATGGCGGCGCGGTCAGCCGGATCGAGATGGTCAAGATTATCGGGATTAAAGGCATTGACCATTTTACCGCGGCCGGCATGGGAATCAGTCATGGTGTTCTCCTGAAAACGGAATCATCGACATAAACGTTGTTGAAAGCTCATCGCTGGAGCGGGCCAGCAGCCAGGCCAGTTGTCCCCAGCCCGGTTCGGTATTACGCAAAACATAGCGGGCGTTATCCGGGAAACGCCGCGCGCGCCACTGCGTAATCAGCGCCCGGGCGATCGCGCGCCCCATCACCAGATGAGGCAATAACGCCAGTTCTTCGCGGCTAAGCGGCGCCAGTCTCAGATAACCGCGCAGCAGATCGCGCCCGTCGGCGAACAGGTCGTCCGGCGGGTTGGCGGCGGCGTCCCGCGGCAGTTGATTCAGCAACGCGGTGGCGACATCAATGGCGACGGCGGTGTATACCGTATCGCCGAAATCAATGATGCCGGTAACGAAATCGGGCCGGCCGGCATCGACGATAATATTCGACTGGCTGAAATCATTATGCAGCACCTGGCAAGGCAGCGACCGAATACGTTCCGACAGATGCAGAAAACGTGCCATTCCGCGCTCAAGCAGCTGTTGTTGTTGCTTATTTTCCACCGACGCCAGCAGCGGTCGCAGATTGGCCAGATTTTTCACATCCCACAGCAACGTGCGGTGCGCGGCGGGATGCTCGAACCGGGCCATCGCCAGCCGCAAGCGGGCCAGCGCTTCCCCCACTTTTTCCCGCTGCCGGGGCGAAGCCTCGACGCTGTCCAGCGGCGTCCCGGCCAGATACGTCAGCAAGCGCGCATAGCGCCGCTGACCCGCGGCATCGGTTATCCGCACCATCATATTGTCCTGAACATCGGCTATCGGCGCGGGTACCGGCAGCCGGTCGTCCGTCTGCCGCAAAAAATTCAGCAGCGCTGTTTGCAACTGTATCTCATCCGCCGGCTCGGCGGGATTGGCGACTTTGAGAATATATTGCCGACCGTGGGTATCGGTTAGCCGAAACGTATCATCCTTTTCGGTGGCCAGACGCCTGACCCGCCCCTCGATGCCGAAATGCGCGCGGGCAAGCTGTAATGCCTCATCATCGCTCATGCTGATAAATCCGGTCGTCAGACCGCTGTCGTCCGCCGCGATATCAATGTCGTCTGAATCTATCGCCATATACTGTTTATCCCAATTGATTGCGATATTGTCGATTGTCGACAATCGTGCCGTATAAAGCAAGCATAGCGTCGACAATCGCCAACCGTCGCCTATATAATCCGGACATCACTGATTCCTGAGCGCCATGTCCGCCTATGATAAAACGTTCCCGCTTAAAACCGCTGACGAAAAACTCCATCGAAACCCAGACCACCGACAGTCTGCGCAGCTACATCCTTTCCGGTTCGGTTAAACCGGGCGATCGCCTTACCGAAACCTCGCTGGCCGAACAGCTCGGCGTAGGGCGCGCCACCGTCAGAAGCGCATTTCAGCGCCTGTCGGGAGAAGGCATTCTGGTGCAGATCCCCTATACCGGCTGGGAAGTCTCCTCGCTGTCGATCAACGACGTGTGGGAGCTGTGGACGCTGCGCGGCAGTCTGGAAGGACTGGCGGCGCGTCTGGCGGCCGAACACACCGACCCGGCGCAACGCCAGGCCATCGAACGCGCATACCGGCGTCTGGAAGACGACTGTGCGGCGGGCGATATGAAAGACATCAGCGAAAGCGACATGCATTTGCACCACACCATCGTCAACGCCGCCAATCACCAACGGCTGGCTCACCAGTACACGCTGGTGGAGCAGCAGGTGCGCTTGTACATTATGACCAGCAATGTCTATACCTCCGACGGTCCCGCCGACATCTTTTCTCAACACACGCCGATGGTCGAAGCGCTGCTGGCCGGCGACGGGCCGCGCGCGTCGCAGGAAGCCTGGCGGCATAACGAAACCGAAGGGAAAAAACTGTCGGACTGGCTGAAACAGCAAAACGGGCAGGACGCCGCCATCCGTTGACGCCCCGCCGCGTCGGCTCAGTCAGGTATGCCGGCCAGCGGCAAACGCGGACTGCGTGCTTCGATATCCGCCCCCGCCGCCAGACACAGATCTTCGCGAAAACGCCCCGACACGATCTGAATCCCCAACGGCGTCTTATCGGGCAGATAGCCGGTACACAGGCTTAGCGCGGGCAGGCCGGTGACGGGCAGCCCGATCATCGGCAACTGCGAACGCCATACGTGCTGATAGGCGGCCTCGCCCTGCAAATCCAGATTATTGGCAAACGGCAGCGAAGCGCTGACCGGCAGCAGCACAACCGGGTATTGTTGCAGAAAAACGCCCCATTCGCGGGCGATGCCCAGCCGACGCGACAACGCCTGTGAAAATTCCGTGATGCCGATATTCTCGGCTATCGCTTTCTGTCCGGCCAGCGCGGCGATGGCGCCGGGATCGCCTTCCCGCTCCGCCGCGGCAACCATACCGGCATAGCCATCGCCCATCCACAGCGTAATCTGGATCGCCACCGCTTCTTCCAGCGACACCAGTTCATCCACCTCATCGACGATCCACCCCGCGTCTCTCAGCTTGTCCGCCGACTCAAGCAGCGACCGACAGATTTCCGGCGCGGTGTCGATACCGTCGGGGCGCAGACATACCGCGGCGCGGCGCGGCGCATCGGGGCCATGCAGCGGCGCAGGCACCCACCAGGGATCGTCGACGCTGCCGACCGACATCGCCCGCAGCGCCAGCGACAGATCCGCCACGCTGCGGGCGATCGGCCCGGAGACCGCCATAATCTGGCCGCCGATGGTGCGTTCGGCGCCGGACGCGTTGTAAGCGGCGATGCGGCCAAACGACGGACGCAGACCGTGAACCCCGCAGGCATAGGCCGGATAGCGGATCGAACCGGCGATATCCGTACCATGACCGATGGCGGCGATCCCCGCCGCCACCGACGCCGCCGCGCCGCCGGACGAACCGCCCGGCGTCAGCGCGGCATTACGCGGATTAAGGGTGGCGCCGTGCAGCTGATTATCGGTGAACCAACGGTAGCTGAACGCCGGCGTATTGGTGCGCCCGATGCTCAGCGCCCCGGCCGACAACAGGCTGGTGACCACCGGGCTATCGCGCGTGGCGATCAGGTTTTTCTGCGCTTTCAAGCCGTTGGTATTGACATAGCCCGTTTGGTCCACATTCACCTTGATGGTAACCGGCACCCCGGCCAGCGGCCCGACCGGTTCGCCGGTCGCCAGCTTTTTGTCTACCGCCCGCGCCTGCGCCAGCGTATCTTCCGGGCGGTAATCCACCACCGCATTAATGGCGGGATTCACCGCCTCCAGCCGTTGCAGGCTGGCGAGCGCCACCTCCCGGGCGCTGATATCGCGCAATTGAATCAGACTGGCGATTTCGCTGGCCGAGAGTTGCCACAGTTCGGATGTCGTTTTCATGCTGGTTTCCTTGTTTCATCAGAGAAAGCATCGGATAAAGGCGGTAAGATCGGCAGACGGCGGTCTACGCGCCTGCCGGACAAAAATTCTGGAAATCCCAATTCCGCCCCGGCGCCGCCTCAATCAGCGAACGCGTATAGCTATGACTGGGTCGGCTCAGTACCGTAACGGCGTCGCCGGCTTCCACGATCTCCCCCTTTTTCATCACCACGATGGAATGACAGATTTGCGCCGCCACCCGCAGGTCGTGAGTGATGAACAGGATGGCGACGCCGGTGCGTCGGCGTATTTCCTCCAGCAGATCCAATACCTGCGCCTGCACGGAGACATCCAGCGCCGACACCGCTTCGTCCGCCACCAGCACGTCAGGCTCCATCACCACCGCGCGCGCAATGCATAAGCGCTGGCGTTGCCCGCCGGAAAATTGATGCGGATAGCGCGACATCACCTCTGCCGATAGACCCACCATTTCCAACGCCTTGCCGGCGATATCCAGCGCCTGCCGGCGCGGCGTGCCGAAATTGATCAGCCCTTCAATCAGCGAATCGCCCACCGTGCGGCGCGGATTGAGCGAGCGATAAGGGTCCTGGAAGATAAACTGTATCTTGCGCCGCAACCCACGCATCTCCGCGGCTCGGGTTTTCACCAGATCGGTGTTCCCCAGCATAATGCTGCCGCCGCTCGGCTCCTGTAACCGCACCAGACAACGCGCCACCGACGATTTTCCCGAGCCGGACTCGCCCACCACGCCCAGCACCTCGCCGCGGCGAATGCGGAAGCTGACGTTGTTGGCGGCCACCACTCGCCGGGTCGCGCCCATGAATTTTTTCTCTTCGTAAATCTTGTCCAACCCGATGACTTCGATGGCGTCCGGCGTCATCGGTCGGGAAGCATGCCGGGGCAACAGGCTGGGAACGGAAGAAACCAACATCCGGGTGTACGCCTGGGCGGGACGAATAAGAATGTCGTCACGGCTGCCGCTTTCCACCCGCTCTCCGCGATTCATCACCACAATGCGATCGGCAATTTCCGATACCACGCCGAAATCATGCGTAATGAATACCACCGCCGTTTGCTGGCTGTGCTGCAACTCCTTAATCAACGTCAGGATCTGCTTTTGCGTGGTCACATCCAGCGCGGTGGTCGGCTCATCGCAGATCAGCACCCGCGGTTTGAGGATCAGCGCCATGGCGATCACGATACGCTGACGCTGTCCTCCCGACAGTTGATGCGGGTAGCTGTGGTAAATGCGCTCGATATCCGGCAGGTGAACCGCCGCCAACATCGCCATAATCTGCTGTTTGCGCGCCTGGGCGGGCAGTGGGGTGTGAATACGCAGTACCTCATCGATCTGCTTACCGACTTTCTGCACCGGATTCAGCGCGGTCATCGGTTCCTGAAACACCATGCCGACAGTGGAAGCGCGCAGCGCCCTCAGGCGCGACGGACTGGCCTGCACCACATCCTCGCCGTCCACCAGAATGCGGCCCGCCGTCACGGTCAACGCCCCGACCGGCAGCAGCCCCATAATCGCCAGCGACGTCACCGATTTTCCCGAGCCGGATTCGCCGACAATGCAGACCGTCTCGCCGGCGAACACCTGATAGGACACCTTCTCCACTACCGCCCGACCTTCGCCGGCCTTACCGGTTCTTACGGTAACCGACTGCACGTCCAGCACCGGATCTGTACTCTGAGACGCATCAGAGGATTGAATTGGCTCCATGGATACTCCTGTTCTTGTGAGGCTTGTCGTTCAACCCGCTTTGACAAACAAAGGACGTCAAACCAGGAAGCAACGCATTGCTATAACCGTTTCGCCATGCGGGGATCGAGCGCGTCGCGCACCGCGTCCCCCAGCACATTCACGCTCAATACCGTCAGCGATACCAGGATCCCCGGATAGAGGATCATGCCCGGCAGCATCATAAAGTAGACCCGGCCGTCGGCCATGATGTTGCCCCAGGAAGGGATCTCCGGCGGAATGCCCGCGCCGAGGAAGCTCAGGATGGCTTCGGTCAGGATCGCGGAGGCGAAAATGTAGGTTCCCTGAACGATCAGCGGCGCCACCGTAGACGGCATCATGTGCCGCCACATAATGACCGGCACCGGCGTCCCCAGAATAATCGCCGCCTCGACGTAGGATTCGTTGCGAACGCCCATGATGACGCTGCGCACCATCCGCACCACGCGCGGAATTTCAGGAATGGAAATCGCCACCAGCACGGTAAACAGGCTGGCGCCCGACAGGGAAACCAGCGCGATGGCCAGCAGAATGCCGGGAATGGCCATCAGCCCATCCATAATGCGCATCACAATGGCGTCGACCAGCCGGAAATAGCCGGCGACCACGCCGATCGCCAATCCGATGACCACGCTGATGCACACCGCCCCCAGCCCGACCACTAATGATTGCCGGGCGCCGAACACCACGCGGGCGAAAATATCGCGGCCCAGCGCGTCGGTACCCAGCCAGTGCAGCGCAGACGGCGTTTTAAGTCGTTGCGACGGATCGATATCAATCGGGTTGTAGTGGCTTATCCAGGGCGCGAGCAGCGCCAGCGCCACCACGATCAGCAGCACGGCGGCGCCCAGCATCACCGGCCAGGTCAGCAAACCGGCGCGAAGCTGGGCCGATATCCCGCCCGTCGACGCGGTCGGAACCACCGAGGTTTCTGAACTCATTGCCATTCTCCTGTTCGGCTTAATAACGGATACGCGGATCAATCAGGGCATAGAGCAGGTCGATAACCAGATTGATGACGATGTACAGCGTGGAGAAGATCAGGATCAGCGCCTGAATGATGGGATAGTCGCGCGCCTGCACCGACTCCAGCACCAGTCGTCCGAGTCCCGGAATATTGAATACCGACTCGGTGACCACCACGCCGCCGATCAGCATGGCGATACTGACGCCGATGATGGTGACGATCGGCACCGCCGCATTGCGCAGCGCGTGATGAATCAGCACCCCGCGCTCATTCAGCCCTTTCGCCCGCGCGGTGCGGATAAAATCCTCCCCCATCACTTCAATCACGCTGGTGCGTACGATGCGGGCAATCAATGCGATATAGGCCGTGCTCAGCGCCAGCGTCGGCAGGATCAGCCGCTCCAGAAACGGCCAAATGCCTTCGCTCAGCGGCCGATAACCCTGCACCGGCAGCCAGCCCAGCCAGCGCGCAAACACCAGAATCAAGGTATAACCGAAGATGAACACCGGTACGGAGAAGCCGATAACCGAACCGGCCATGATCAGGCGATCCAGCGGTTTGCCCTGTTGCCAGGCCGCCATAATGCCCAGCGGGATCGCCACCACGATGGCCACCACGATGGTGGAAAGGCACAGAGCCAGCGACGGAGCGAAACGATCGGCGATCATGGCGGACACCGGCGTGCCGGAAATCAGCGAGACGCCCAGGTCGCCGCGCAATAGTCCGCCCACCCAGATAAGGAACTGTTGCAGCACCGGTTTATCCAACCCCATGGCGGTACGGATATTCGCCAGCTGCTCCGGCGTCGCGCTGTCTCCGGCCAGAATCAGCGCCGGATCGCCGGAAGTCAGCCGCAACAGCAGAAAGACGATGACCGCGACGATGCACAATACCGGCAGCGTGGCCGCCAGTCGTTGTAAAATAAATCGAGGCATAGCGATTACCTGTCGTGTTGGGAATAAGGCGCCCGGCGGCAACGCCGGGCTTCGCGGATTTAGTTACCGGTTTTGGTCATATTCCAGAACACCGGGACGGTGGTATTCACCTGATCTTTCACATTCGCTCGCCGGGCGGTCACCACCGAGCGCTCGCCCAGCGGAATGGCCGCTACTTCCTCCAGCAGCGTTTTCTGCAATGCTTCGGCGTACTGTTTTTTGTCGCTGTCGCTGGTGCTCAACGCAATTTTCAGTCGCAATGCTTCCGCGGCGGGAATATCGGGCCAGCCGAACCAGGCCTGCGGCCCGTTGGCCGCGGCGGTGATCGAGCCGACCGGATCGGAGATATCGGCGATGGTGTTGTAAGTGCTGAAGATATTCCAGCCGCCATTGGCGGGTTTCTCTTTCGAGGCGCGGCGCACCGTCACGGTCTGCCAGTCCATCGCCTGCAACTGCACGTTAAAACCGGCCTGACGCAGCGACTGGGCGAATACCGGCGGCATCGCCGCCAGCGACTGGACGTCCGTGGCGTGCAGAATAACGACCGGCGTGCCGTCATAGTTGGCCTGTTTCAGCAGCTCGGCGGCTTTGGCCGGATTGCCTTTCACCAGAAGGTCCGCCCCGACCGAACCGGCATACGGCGTGTCGCAGCCAAAGTAAGCCGGACAGGTGTGATAATATTTGGGATTGCCGCTTTGCGCCTGCAATACCGCCTCCTGATCCATCGCGACCAGGGCGGCCTGACGGATCAGCTTGTTATCGAACGGCGGCTGAAGGAAATTGAGCCGGGCCACATTCTGCGAGCCTTGCAGCTTATATTCGGTCAGCGTGACCTCGTCGTTGTTCTCCAGCATCGGCAACAGATCCATCGGTAAATCCTCGATGAAATCCACCTCGCCGGAAAGCAGCGCATTCACCGACGTCATGGTATCCGGCATGGAGATCCATTTGACCCGATCGACCTTCACCACCTTGCCGCCCGCCAGCCCGCTGGCCGGCTCTTTACGCGGCACATAGTCGGCGAATTTCTCAAATACCGCCTGTACGCCGGGACGGTATTCGCCGGCGACGAAGCGGAACGGGCCGGAGCCGACCGCTTCTTTGATCGGTTCGCCCGGCGGCTGATCGGCCAGCCGTTTTGGCAGCATAAACGGCGCCACGCCGCTGGATTTGGCCAATGCCTGTAGCGCGATGGCCGTCGGCTGTTTGAACGTCATCGAGAAGCTTTTGTCATCGATCACCTGAATATTTTCCAGCAGGCCGTTCATCACCTGCCCCAGCTTATCCAACTGCGCCCAGCGCTGGATGGATGCCACGCAGTCCGCGGCGACCACCGGTTGCCCGTCATGCCATTTCAGGCCGTCGCGCAGCGCGAAAGTATAGGTTTTGCCGTCTGGCGACACGTCCCATTTTTCCGCCATCTGCGGCTGGATGTTATTGTCGGCATCAAGCGCCAGCAGCGTGTCATAAACCATGTAGGCATAGTCACGCACGATATAGGCCGTCGTGATGTTGGGATCCAACGCGCGCAGGCTGGCATGCATCACGGCGTTAACGGTGGCCGCCTGAGCGACGGTTGAAGCGAACCCTAGCGATGCAGCCATTAACGCGTAACGGGCATAACGCCGTAGCGGTAATCTCGAACTGGTCATGTAAAGCTCCTGGATCGTTTGATGGAAATGGCGTTATCCTCTGACGGGATATTGTCGACAATCGACGATATAGACAGAAGCAATTATCGTTCCAGCTTGCAAACCCGAGATAAGCCGATCATTTGCGCGTTACTGGTGCAATTTTGTTCACCTGATTTCGCCGTTGCGCACCGGCACAGTGCAACCGCGCCGGATACATCAGGCCGGTATTGAACCCAATACAGCGAGGAGAAGACATTGCGTATCGTATATGGCGGTTTTGAGCATGAAACCAACACCTTTGCCCCCAGCCCCGCCGACTGGCGGATGTTCGAACAGGGCGGCGGCTGGCCGGGCATGACGCAGGGCGAGGCGGTATGGCCGAGCATCCGCGGCAAGAATATTCCCGCCGCCGGCTTCGTCGCCCAGGCGCTGGCGCACGGCGATGAGGCGATCCCGACGGTATGGGCGGCGGCCAGCCCTTCCGGCCCGGTCACCCGCGATGCGTTCGAGCGTATTTCGGCGCTGATCCTTGAGGGTATCCGCTCGGCGCTGCCCGTTGACGCAGTCTATCTGGATCTGCACGGCGCGATGGCGGCCGAACACCTCGACGATGGCGAAGGCGAATTGCTGCGACGCGTGCGGGCGCTGGTCGGGGCGGCCATTCCGGTGGTGGCAAGTTTGGATCTGCATGCCAACGTCAGTCGGGCGATGTTGGATAACGCGGATTACCTGGTGGCCTTCCGCACCTATCCCCATGTGGATATGGCCGATACCGGGGTACGCGCCTGGAATTTGCTGATGCGGCATCGGGCGACGGGCGACAAGCCGGCCAAAGCCGTACGGCGCATCCCGTTTCTGATTCCCATCAGTTGGCAATGTACCGATCTGGCGCCCGCCAGCGAGCTTTATCAACAGTTGGCGGCGCTGGAAACAGAGCAGACGCATCTGTCCTTTACCATGGGATTCCCGGCGGCGGATTTTGCCGAATGCACGCCGGCGATCTGGGCCTATGCGCCGGATCAGGCGCAGGCCGATCGGCTGGCCGATACGCTGTATCACGCGGTATGCGCCGCCGAATCCCGCTTTAGCGACAAAACCTATACGCCGGATGAAGCGGTGCGATACGCCATGCGTCGGGCGGCGCAAGGCACGCGGCCGATCGTGATAGCCGACGCCCAGGACAACCCCGGCGCGGGCAGTAACTCCGATACCACGGGAATGCTGCGCGCGCTGGTGCGCAATCAGGCGAACCGCGCCGCCATCGGCCTGATGGTGGATCCCGCCGCGATGAAAGACATCGAGGCCGCCGGCGCAGGCAATAGCGTCACCCTTGCGTTGGGCGGACACGCCGGTCTGAGCGACGACGAACCGTTTAGCGCCACTTTTTTTATCGAACGAATCATGTCCGGCCGCTTCAAGGCCACCGGCCCCTATTTCGGCGGCTTCGATATGGATCTCGGCCCCAGCGCCTGTCTGAAGATCGGCAACGTCCGCGTGGTGGTCTCCACCCACAAGGCGCAAATGGCCGATCAAGCCATGTTTCGCTTTGCCGGAATTGAAACCACCGAACAGGATATTCTGGTGGTCAAAAGCGCGGTACATTTCCGCGCGGATTTTTCCGCCATCGCCGCGGAGATTATCGTGGCGGCGGCGCCGGGGTTCATGCCCGTGGATCTGACGACCTTGCCCTGGCGGCATCTGCCTGACGGTCTGCGGTTAATGCCGATGGGACGCCCCTTCCAGGCCCCGCGTTAAACCGCGGCCGGATGACGGCTGCTGCGGCGCCGTCATCCGGCCATTTTCGCTTCCTCGCCCATCAGGCCTTCTCCCGGCGCGCTGATTGAACCGCGGGGAAATTAATGATGCCGCGCCATATTGGTTATTGAACGAGGAACATTGATGCGTGCTACACTTTTCTACAAAATCAGTGTGGTTTCTACTTGGAATGGTTTCAGACCCTCTTCGTGTACTGTCAGTCAAACAAATCCGACAATATCAGGGAAATGAAAGAATAGAGACGTAATGGAAAAAAACAATCATAGCCCCGCCCCTGGATACGTGTATCTGTTAATCGTCGCCTGGTTACTCCCCATCTTACTGGGCATGGTCTTCAGCTATATCATTGCAAAGCAGGATGTAAAACAGGATCTGAAAATAACCAATCTGGTGATCATGCATCAGGCGGAAGCCATTAGTCGGCAGGCCTGGAGCATGGTGGATAGCCTGATGGTTTACGAGGGGCAACCCTGCGAGCGCATTTTTCCCGAACTGATATACCAGGGTACGCTCTCCGCCTACTTTCGTTCGGTGGGACTGTTGCAGGGAGAGAATATGTACTGTTCCTCCGTTTCCGGCGACAGCCTTATCCCGTTAAACAACATTATCCAGCATCCGCTGCCGACCCCGATGCCCGAGCGCTGGAATATTTCGCTGCCGGAGACAAGGCGCGTCCAGAAACGGCCGGCGGTGATTTTCGCCCGACAGCTTTCCGACTCGTTCGGCGCCTTCGCTCTGGTTGATTCGCAGTATTTGATCGACTTTATGAACGCCATGGGCAATACCCGGCAATATCTGCTGAGCATCCGCTTCGGCGACGGCTATAAAATTCAGGAAGGACACGCCATTGTGGATGATAATCCGCTGATCGCGCCAATGTCCGCCGCCGCCGTCTCACCCCGTTATCCGATTAAGGTCAGCGCGGCGTTGCCGGCCTCGGAGTTGGTCAAGTCATGGCGGCGCGCCTTTATCGCCTTTCTGCCGCTGGCGCTGATTTTGTCTGTGATCTTTACCGCCATTATCCGTTCATGGCAGAAACGCAAAATGTCGCTGCGCGACGAACTGCGCAAGGGCATGCTCAACGACGAGTTCGCCGTGCATTATCAGCCGATCTACGATATGACGACCCGAAGCTGTATCGGCGTGGAAGCGCTGATGCGCTGGTATCGGCCCGGCGGCAGAAGCATCAGTCCGGATGTCTTTATTCCTTCCGCCGAGGCCGAGGGCTTAATCATTCCGCTGACGCACCATATGTTCAGACTGCTGGCCGCCGACGTAAAACACTGGCAAGTGCCTGAAGGATTTCATCTGGACGTGAATATCGCGGCCGAGCATATGCAACATGCGGATTTTGTGGACGACATTCGCCGTCTCGCGGAGATGCTGTCGCCGCATAAGATGCGCATCACGCTGGAAATCACCGAACGCAGCCTCATCACCAATACGCAGGATGTGGTGGAAAAGCTGACGCTACTGCGGCGGGAGGGGTTCATTATCGCCATTGACGATTTTGGCACCGGTCACTGTTCCTTGTCCTACCTGCAAATGTTTCCGCTGGATTACCTGAAGATCGATAAGGCCTTCGTCGGAACCATCGACTCGGCCCATAGCGATACGCCGGTGCTCGACGCGATTATCGGCCTGAGCCGCAGGCTGGATCTGGATATGGTGGCGGAAGGGGTGAATACCCGGCACGAATACCGCTACCTGAAGCAGAACGGCGTCAAATATTTACAGGGCTACCTGTACGCCCGGCCGATGGACAGCCGGACATTTATGACATGGCTGCGGAGGCGCAGGGTACGCGCGATTCCTCATTCCTCCCCCGCGTCATCCCCCACGTCATCCCCGCGGCAGTAGGCGGGGAGCAGCCTCTGCAACCGTAAACCGCTATTGACCGATTCCCGCCTGCGCGAGAATGACGAAAAAAGTATCCCGTCATCCCCAAGTCATCCCCGCGGCAGTAGGCGGGGATCAGCTTCTGCAACCGTAAACCGCCATTGACCGATTCCCGCCTGCGCGAGAATGACGAGAACAGTATCCCGTCGTCCCCCGCGTCATCCCCGAGTCATCCCCATGTCATCCCCGCGGCAGTAGGCGGGGAGCAGCTTCTGCAACCGTAAACCGCCATTAACCGATTCCCGCCTGCGCGAGAATGACGAGAAAAGTATCCCGTCGTCCCCGCGTCATCCCCGCGTCATCCCCTCGTCATCCCCAAGTCATCCCCAAGTCATCCCCGCGGTAGTAGGCGGGGATCAGCTTCTGCAACCGTAAACCGCCATTGACCGATTCCCGCCTGCGCGAGAATGACGAGAAAAGTACCCCGTCGTCCCCCACGTCGTCCCCGCTTCATCCCCGCTTCATCCCCGAGTCATCCCAACGTCATCCCCGCAGCAGTAGGCGGGGATCAGCTTCTGCAACCGTAAACGACCATTGACTGATTCCCGCCTGCGCGAGAATGACGAAAAAGTACCCCGTCGTCCCCCACGTCAACCCCGAGCCATCCCCGAGTCATCCCCGCGGCAGTGGGCGGGGATCAGCTTCTGCAACCGTAAACCGCCATTGACCGATTCCCGCCTGCGCGAGAATGACGAAAAAAGTATCCCGTCGTCCCCCACGTCATCCCCGCGGCAGTAGGCGGGGATCAGCCTCTGCAACCGTAAACCGCCATCGCTTGACGCCCTGTTATTTTCCGTCAGGCAACGCATAGGCGATAATATAATCGCCGAGTTTGGTGCCGAACGAGCCATGCCCGCCCGCGGCGATGACCACATACTGCTTGCCGTTAACCGCATAGGTCATCGGCGTGGCCTGGCCGCCGGCCGGCAGACGCGCTTCCCATAGCTGTTCGCCATTCGTCACGTTGAAAGCGCGCAGATAGTTATCGGCCGTCGCCGCGATAAAGAAGACATTGCCGGCGGTCGAGACCGGCGCGCCCAGCATCGGCATGCCGACCTTAAACGGCAGCGGCAATGGCGAGCTGTCGCGCACGGTGCCGATGCGCTTTTTCCACACGATATCGTTGGTTTTCAGGTCAATGGCCGAGATATAACCCCAGGAGGGCTGTTTGCAGGGGATCCCCAGAGGCGACAGAAAAGCGTTCAGCTTGACGCCGAACGGCACGCCGTACTGCGGCTGAATCCCCGCTTCCGAACCGGAACCGCCTTGCTCGCCGACGCCCGGTTGCGCCGGATTATTCGGGCCGCGGGGAATCAGTTGAGAAACGAACGGCAGCGCCATCGGGTTGGCGACGGCAATCTGACGGTCGGTATCAACCGAAATGCCGCCCCATTCGAACATGCCCAGATTGCCGGGGAAAACCAGCGTCCCCTGCTCGGATGGCGGCGTAAACGGCCCTTCATAACGCAAGCGGTGGAACATCACGCGGCAGACCAACTGATCGTAAAGGGTCGCCCCCCACATATCCTTGCCGGTCAACGGCTGCTGAGGACGGAAGGTCAGCGCGGAATAAGGCTGGGTGGGAGAAAGACGATCGCCTTTGGCCGGGCCTTGCGGCACCGGGGTTTCCGGCGCGGGCGACACGGTTGCGCCGGTACGGCGATCCAGCACGAAAATGTTGCCGGTCTTGGCCGGAACATACACCACCGGCACGGTATTACCGTTCTTATCGGTAATGTCCGCCAGACTTGGCTGCGCCGGTACGTCCATATCCCACAAATCGTGGTGAACCGTCTGATAGAACCACGCCAGTTTGCCGGTCGTCGCATTCAGCGCCAGCAGGCCGCTGGCGAAACGCTCCATTTCCGGCGAACGATGACCGCCCCAGATATCCGGCGTCGCCACGCCGATCGGCAGATAAACCAAATCCAGCGCGGCGTCATAAGCGGCCGGCGCCCAGGAGTTCGGCGAATTCGGCGTATAAACCTGCTCCCCTTGCGGGATCTTGTTCGGATCTTTGCTGCCGGTATCGAATACCCACAGCAGCTTGCCGCTATTCACATCGAAACCCCGGATCACGCCGGAAGGTTCGCGCGTAGAGTAGTTATCGGTGACCGCGCCGGCGATAATCACCACGCTGTCGGTCACAATCGGCGGCGACGTCGGCTCATAGGCGCCGGCGCGGGCATATGGCATATTGCTTTGCAGATTCAGCTTGCCGTGCTCCGCAAAGTCGGGACACAGTTCGCCGCTTTGCGCGTCCAGCGCGTACAGGTTGCCGTCGTTGACCGGCAGCAGGATGCGGCGCGAGCAGAGCGCGGGTTTGGCGTCCGTCGCATTGACCTGCGCCGGCGTTTGGTGATAAGACACGCCGCGGCAGGTAACGTGCTGAAATGAGGGATTAGTCGCCAGTTGCGGATCAAAATGCCATTTTTCTTTGCCGGTCACCGCATCCAGCGCGAACAGCCTTTGGTGCGGCGTACATAGATAAAGGGTATCGTCGATCTTGATCGGCGTAACTTCATCGGTGATTTCTTCCGGATCGCCGACCCTTTTCAAATCGCCGGTGCGAAACCGCCAGACTTCCTGCAATTGACCGACGTTTTTATCGTTAATCTGCGTCAGCGGCGAATAGCGGGTGCCGGCTTGCGTGCGGCCGTAAGCGGGCCAGTCGTCGTCGGGTATCCCGCCGACCGGGCGGTCGGCGGCGGCGCTTTGATCCGCGCTCAGCGAGCCGTTAATCTCCTGCGGATCGTTGAATATCGCATACGCCAGCACAATGACGGCGATCGCCAACGAGACGCCCAGCGCGCCGCGCGCCAGCGGCCCTTGACCGGTCAGGCCGCGGTAGATAAAGGGCAGCGCAATCCACAGGCCGAAAAAGAAGGTGACGTCCAGACGCGGCGTCAGCGCCCAGAAATCAGGCCCGACTTCCCAAAGCGACCAGAGCGTGGTGCCAAGCAGGAAAACCGCATACAGCAGCAGCGCGACGACGCGGCGGCGATGCAACAGCCAGGCGGTCGCCAGCATAATCAGCCCGGCGATCAGGTAATACCATGAACCATGAAGTTTGACCAACCAGATACCGCCGATGAGCAGGTAGAGGCCGGTCAGGGCGGAGAACAAAACGGTGAGGGTTATCAGTATCCGCGATAGCCCGGCTTTACGTTGCATAACATTAACCTTACAGAAATTTAAAGTTACTCCTTTACAGGTTACGCCAAATATTAAAAATAACCCTTTGCCGGACGGATATTTATCATCGGTTCACCCGCCGTTTTCCCCCGCCGGGCAGGCGCGCCTTATCAAGCGTAAGCCTGCGGTCGATCGGCCCCGCGCAGGAAAATGTAAGCAATAATGATATTCACGCCGCGCGCCGGCGAGGTTGCAAGGCAAACGCCTCATTCATAGGTAATCGCGGCGAAAAGCAGATGCGCGTCCGCGGAGTCGGGCCGGACGTCGACGGCGCAGTCGTGCCACCATGCGCCCTGTCCGCGCGCGCAGGTGGCATCCCCTATGCGCCAGCGTCCGGCTATCACCCAGCAAACCCCGGCGACGGCCTGCTGCGGCCGTCGGGTGGCGATCACCGTCGCCCGACATACCCCGCGGCGCGTCATAACGTTGAAATCCAGACTTTCCGGGCCGGACAAGCGGGCGTTCACCGCCGCTTCGCCGGCAAAGACGAAAGGCTGGTACAGCGCCAGCGGCTGGTCAAACGCCCCCGGCGACGCCAGCGCCACGCCCTCGCCTTGCAATAGGGTAATCACACGGTCGACCCCCGGAAAAAAAGAGAAAGCGCCGCTGGCGGCGATGCTGGCGATACTGGCGCGCCAGGCGAATGACGCCGCGCGGGGCGGAAAGCTGACGATCTCCCGCGTTTCGCCGCCGCCATTACGCCAGCGCGTCACCGGCAGGCTTTCGGTATCATAAAATTCGATCATGGATTCCGCCCTGTTGGGTGCGGGGACGACGCCGTCGTCCCGATAATTATGCCAAGCGGCCGAGGCGAATGTCCCTCAGCGCGTCGTTACCGGCCTTCGCGGGCAAACGCCAGCGCCGACTGTAGCATGGTCTGAAGATGGGTTTGCAGCGCGCGGGCCTTTTGCGGTTGCCAGCGCCAGGGCGGCGTTTCATCCATATAGCTGCTCTGCGCCAGCTCCATCTGCACTGCGTGTACGCCCTGATGCGGCTGACCATAGTGGCGGGTGATATAGCCGCCGGTATAGCGTCCGTTTTCCACCTGCGTGAACGGCGAGGCGGCGCGCGCGACCGCCGCGATACGCTGCTGCAATGCGGGCGCGCAGCTCGCGCCTTTATTGGTGCCGATATTGAAATCGGGCAGGCGTCCGTCGAAAAACTGCGGCAACACGGAACGAATGGAATGCGCGTCCCACAGCACGACGCGGGGAAAACGGGCTTTCAGGCGCGTCAGTTCCTCCTCCAGCTTATCGTGCCAGGGCTGCCAGTAACGGCGGCGACGCGCCTGCACCTCTTCGGGAGACGGCGCGGCGCCCGGCAGATACACCGGCCCGCCGTCGAACCGCGTCTCCGGACACAGCCCGGTGGTGGCCTGCCCCGGATAAAGGCTGGCGCCGTCCGGCGGCCGGTTGAGATCGACCACATAGCGGGAACAGGTGGCCTGTAGCCACGACGCCCCCATTTCTCTGGCGAAAGCATAAAGCAACTCGATGTGCCAGTCGGTGTCAGGCACCGCCCGCGCTTCAGGCGTCAGGTCGCCGGCCAGCTCGTCGGGCAGCCAGACGCCGGTATGGGGCATGGTGATCAATAAGGGTTCGCTGCCCTGATGGAAAATGAACGGCGCTACGCTAGTCATAGTGTCAATCTCCCGGTCAAATTTGTTGCAATAACTGCCGACGTACATCGACGAACGCAGCCAGCGCCGACGGATGCAGCAGGTGCTGACGATCCACCCGCCGCCGACCGCCGGTCCATACCCGCTGTACCGCCGAGCTGCGCGAACTGCCGAACAGATGGCCGGCCAGAATGTTGTCCGCGGGCAGCAGCGCCAGCGCGGCGTGCTGCGCGTCCAGTTCCACCAGATCGGCGCGCTGACCGGCGGCAAGCCCGGCGACGTTGCGCCCGCTGGCCTGCGCGCCGCCGCGCAGCGCGCCCAGATACAGGCTGGCGGCGACATCGCTCTGCCGTTGGTCGGCGCAGACATTGCGCTGACGGAACTGCAAACGTTGAGAATATTCCAGCATCAGCAGCTCTTCCGCGGCGCTGACGGCGACATTGCTGTCGGAACCGATGCCCCAGCGGCCGTCATGCTGACGCCACTGAGGAAAATCAAACATCCCGTCGCCCAGATTGGCTTCGGTGGTGGGGCACAGTCCGACCACCGCGCCGCTGCCGGCGGCGCGTCGATACTCCTGCGCCGTCATATGGGTGGCATGGATCAAGCACCAGCGGCGGTCGACCGGCTGGTGTTCCAGCAACCACTCGACGGGCCGCAGACCGCTCCAGGCAACGCAGTCATCCACCTCTTTGCGCTGTTCGGCGACATGGATATGGATCGGCGCGCGCGCATCCATCTGGTCGATACCGCTCAGCAGTCGCGTCAGCGCCTGTGCGGAGATGGCGCGCAGCGAATGCGGCGCGACGCCCAGCCGCACCTGAGCGTCGCGCGTCAGCGGCATCAGTTGTTGCCATAGCGTAAGAAACTGTTCGGTGTCGTTGATAAAACGCCGCTGCTTCGCCTCCGGCGGCTGAGCGCCGAAACCGCTGTTCTGGTAGCACACCGGCAGCAGCGTCAATCCGATGCCGGTGCGCGCCGCCGCGTTGATCAGGCTGCGGCACAGCGTCGTCGGATCGGCATAGGGTCTGCCGTCGGGCTGATGATGCACATAGTGAAACTCGCATACCGAGGTGTAGCCCGCCTCCAGCATTTCGCTGTACAACCAGGTGGCGACGATCTCCAGCTGCTCCGGTGAAATCTTCGCCGCAAAGTCATACATCAAATTACGCCAGCTCCAGAAGCTGTCCTGTTGCTGTCGCCGATACTCCGTCAGTCCGCCGAAAGCGCGCTGGAAAGCGTGCGAGTGCAGGTTGACCATGCCCGGCAGCAGCCAGCCGGCCTGTTCAACGTCGGGCGGACGGCGGCAATCCGGGACAACCCGGCTGATCACGCCCTGCTCGTCCCACGCGATCAATACGTCGCGCTGCCAGCCGTCATTCAGCAACGCGTGTTGGGCAAAAAGTTGATTCGTTATCATGATGATTGGTTGCCTGGTGAAGAAAAGAGTTCGGTCCGGCGCCTTAGTGCTGGGACAAGACCGACTGAAGAAATCGCTGGGTGCGCTCGCAGCGCGGCGCGCCGAAAATCTGCGCCGGCGTCCCGGACTCAATAATGCCGCCGCCGTCCATCACCACCACCCGATCGGCGACTTCGCGCGCAAACCCCATTTCATGGGTGACGACAATCATGGTCATGCCTTCCTGCGCCAGCAATTTCATCACCTGGAGCACTTCGCCCACCAATTCAGGATCGAGCGCCGAGGTCGGCTCATCGAACAGCATCACCGTCGGCGACATCGCCAGCGCGCGGGCAATCGCCACCCGCTGTTTCTGTCCGCCCGACAGGCTGCCGGGCATCGCCTGCGCCTTGGCGGCCAGACCGACTTTCTCCAGCAGTTGCATCGCCTGCTGACGAACGGCGGCTTTGCTCATATCGCGCAGCATCAGCGGCGCCACGCAGATGTTCTCCAGCACCGACAAATGCGGAAACAGGTTGAAGGACTGGAATACCATGCCGACCTCTTTGCGCAGTTGGTTGAGCTGCGGTTCGGCCAGCATCTTTCCTCCGCTGATCAGCGGCCGCCCGCACAGCGTGACGTCGCCCTCTTCCGGGTGTTCAAGACCGTTGCAGCAGCGCAGGAACGTGCTTTTCCCCGAGCCGCTGGGGCCGATAATCACCACGACTTCGCCGGGGAACACGTCGAAATCAATGCCGCGCAGCACCGTATTGTCGCCAAAACGTTTGCCGAGACGACGGATGGTGATCAGCGCGGACGCCTCTATAGATTGACGGTCGGTCATTACTGCACCCCCTTCATATGATGACGTTTCTCAAAATAACGCAGCGCCACAACGGAAATGCCGGTCAGGACAAAGTACACGCCGGCCACCACCAGATAGGTTTCCAGATCGCGGTAAGAGTTGCTGATAACCGTCGTGCCGGCCTGCATCACATCCTGAATGGTGATCAGGGAAACCAGCGCGGAGTTTTTGATCAGCGCGATAAATTCATTGCCCAGCGGCGGGATCATGCGCACCAGCGCCTGCGGCAGAATGATTTTGTACATCGCCTGTACGCCGGACATGCCCAGCGAGCGCGCCGCTTCGTTCTGACCGCGTTCGATGGAGGTGATCGCCCCCCTGACGATTTCCGAAATATAGGCGCTGGAGTAGAGCCCGAGGCCGATAACGCCGCAGAAAAAGGACGGCAACATCACGCCGAAACGCGGCAGGCCGTAATACCAGATAAACAGTTGCACCAGCAGCGGCGTGCCGCGAATTAAGGTTACGTAGGCGCTGGAGGCGGCATACAGAATGCGCCGGTGCGGGTTAAGCCGGGCGATGCCGACCAGCAGACCGAGCGAACACCCGACCAGCAGCGCGCACAGGGTAATTTCGATCGTCACCAGCGTGCCGGCCAACAGGGCGTCGCTGCTGGCGAATACCGGCGCAAAGTCGAGGTCTAGATTCATAAAAAATGTCCTGTGGTACGTGGCGGTTTTGCGGGCGTGATGCGACGCCCGCGGCGGTTACGCGTTAGTGGGTGGGAAACCATTTATCCAGCAGACGCTGGTAGACGCCGTTCGCCTTGAGCGTCTCGACGGCGCCGTCGATATCGTCGCGCAGTTGCGTCAGATCTTTACGCACCGCGATCCCGTATTCTTCGGTGGTTAACTGGTCGGCAAGAATCCGTACTCCGCCTTTGGTGCGCGCATATTGGAAGGCGGCCGGCTTGCCGGTCACCGCGGCATCGACGCGGCCGATGCTGACCAGGTTGAACATCTGCTGGTTTTTCTCTACTTCCACCAGACGCACCTCCGGCATATTGCCGTGCAGCCATGCCACCGACTTGGTGCCGACCTGAACGCTGACGCTTTTCCCTTTCAGATCGTCATGGGTTTTGATCGCGGCGTTGTCCTCTTTCACCACCACCACCAGTCCGCCGGTCAGATAGGGTTTGGTGAAGTTCACCACCTGCGCCCGTTCCGGCGTAATGTAAATACCGGAGACCGCGATATCGGCCCGCTGCGAAGTCACGCTGGGGATCAACCCCTTGAAATCCACGTTCGTCCACTGTACCGGCCGATTCAACTGCTTGCCGATAGCCTCCACCAGTTCAATATCGAAACCGCTGAACTTGTTGTTTTCCATAAACTCCAGCGGCGGGAAAGTCGCATCCGTGACGGCTTTAATGGGTTCCCCCTGTTGTGCGAAGGTCAGACCGGGAATACAGGACAGTCCGATGGCGAACAGGGTGTTTAACAAAGCACGACGGGTAACAGACATACATGATTTCCTCTGGTTAAACGACGCGATGGATCCCCTGCGGGCCACAACGTCAAAAATCGTTTAAATGCTGATGAATACGTTCGACGGCCGCCGCCGTCAGGCCAATCAGATCCGCCTGCTTGCCGGCCACCCGCTGCGAAGGCGCCATCAAACTCAGCGCGCCAAGCAGTTTGCGGTTGGGCGCCAGTAACGGAAAACTGACGCCCCAGACACCGGCATCCACTTCACTGTCGCTGTCGACATAGCCCCGCTCGCGGATCGCCGCTAACTGCCGCGCTATCGCGGCGCGCTGTTCGGGATGCGGAAACTCCAGCGGCAGAATGTGGCGCAGTTCGGCCTCCGGCAGATGCGCCAGCAGACACTTCGCGGTCGCGCCGGCCCGCAGCGGCACGCTGCGCCCCTTCTCGAACGAACAGCGCAGCGACTGCGTCGCTTCAATCATGCTGACGCAGATCGCCTGCCGGTTCATCGCCACGGTGATGGCGACCGTCTCCTGCGAGGCGTCCGACAGCCAGCGCATCTCCGCCTGCGCGCACTGCGTCAGCAACGCGGTTTCATCAAACCCCATCGCCAATTGCAAACTCACCGGCCCCGGCGCGTACAGATTCCCGCTTTCCATGACAAACCCCCAACGGCGGAGGATCGCCAACTGCCGGTACAGCGTACTTTTGGCCAATCCGGTCATCTTCATCAGTTCGGTGGCGCTGGCCGGCCGGCCGAACTGCGCGATGGTTTTAAGGATCATCAGCACCCGCTCCTGCGCGCTGATAACGTCTTCCGCCTGACCGGCAGTGGTTTGAGAAACTTTCGGCATCATGCATCCCCGGTATGCGCAGCAAGAAAATCGGGTGACGGCTCCCACCCTGATATGACTAAAGCAGGGGGCGTGCCATATTTTGGGAAATAAACTCCCATATAATGGGAATTAAAATAAATACAATGAATTAACAGGAGTAAAAAAAGCAAAAAACAGCGAAAAAACCGCTATTCGGCGTGATGAAAAAAATTTTCCCCGCGTGGCGATCGCCGGCCGCGGCCAATGGCCGCACCATATTGATGAACGCAAAGCACCAAAATGGCGCACAGGCGGCGGACAGCGATCTATGCGTCTGCCGCCCGGACGGCGCAGAGCGATAGCGTGCGTATGCAACCGCCGCCAAATAAGTGATAGATTTTGCTATACGTTACCCACAGTTATGTCAGAATTTGCCTGCCAAGTTCCAAGCCCAGGAGAATCCCCCGTTAATGAGCACTCAGCAAATCATCGCAAACAGTTATCCGCTGTTGACGCCGGAGCTACAAAGAGCGGCGGAATTTACGCTTCAGCACGCCAACGAACTGGTGGTGCTTTCTATGCGCGCATTCGCCAAACAGGCGGGCGTTCAACCGGCGACCTTGTTGCGTCTGGCGAAAAAGCTGGGGTTTGCCGGCTGGAGCGAACTGAAAAACGCCTTCATTGACGACATGGGGCTTAGCAATGAACCCTACGGCAAAAAAGCGCAAAAGCTGATCGATCAGGGGGAGGACAACGCGCTGTATGAGGAAATATTTAAATCCCATCTCGCCAACCTAGGGCAAACGGCATCGATTAACGCCGAAGCGATGAAAAAAGCGGCGTCCTTGCTGGATAAGGCGGAAAACGTTTATATCTGCGGGTTTCGCGCCAGCTTCTCCATCGCTTATTCGCTCTACTACATCTATCGCCTGTTTAAGAAAAACGTCTTTCTGATCGACGGGCATGCCAGCAACATAGAAATGTTTACCCGCGATTTGACCCCGGCAGACGCCATGCTTGTGATTGGTTTCGCCCCTTACTCGAAAGAGACGGTCAGGGTATTCAACGCCGCCAGGCAGGCGGGATGCCAAACGGTATCCATTACCGATGCGCTTATCTCTCCGCTGGCGCTGGAAGCGGATGCCGCGCTCCTTTTCCACACCGGCAGCCCCTCCTTCTTCCCGTCTGTCCTCTCCGGCATGGCTATCAGTGAATGCCTGCTGGCGCTGTTGGTGGCCAAACATGGGCAGCAGGCGGTGAAAGACATCGAGAACGCGGAAAGTCATCTGATCGATACCGGCGCCTATATCATGCCGGGCAAACAGCAATAATATTTCCCCTCGCCCACGCAGATAACCGCCATGCGCTGAATACCAGGCTAATCAGCGTCTGGATCATTTTTCAGCGCAAATGATACAAATGAATTAATTTTATATTGACCAGTTCCATTTGAATCATGCAAGATGAACGCATGACACCCCTTTTCGCCATTCAAGGTCTGGTAACATGAGCCGTATTATTCATCGCAGTCTGCTGTCAACACCGATCGTGGCGGCATCCGCACAAGGCGCCTATATCACGGATATCAACGGTAAACGTTATCTGGATGCCTGCGGCGGCGCGGCCGTATCCTGTCTGGGTCACGCGCATCCTGATGTTCTGGCGGCAATACATCGCCAAATCGATACCTTGGCCTATGCCCACACCAGCTTTTTCACCAGCGAGGCGGCGGAACAGTTGGCGGACAATCTGGTCGCCAATGCGCCGGGCGATCTCAATCACGCCTACTTCGTATCGGGCGGTTCTGAAGCCGTGGAAACGGCGCTCAAGATCGCCAGACAATATTTTGTCGAAATAGGCCAGCCGGAACGCACCCTGTTTATCGCGCGCAAGCAAAGCTATCACGGCAACACCCTGGGCGCGCTGGCGGTCGGCGGCAACGAATGGCGGCGTAAAAAGTTCGCCCCGCTGCTGATGAATGTCGCCCGCGTCTCGGCCTGCAATGAATACCGCGACAAAGGCGCAGACGAAACCCAGGCGCAATACACCGCAAGATTACTGAAAGAACTGGAAGACGCCATCATTGAGAACGGCGCGGAAAAAATCATCGCTTTCTGCGCCGAAACCGTGGTCGGCGCGACGACCGGCGCGACGCCGCCGACGCCGGGCTACCTGTCCGGCGTGCGCAAAATCTGCGATAAGTACGGCATTCTTTATATCGCGGATGAAGTGATGTGCGGAATGGGCCGCACCGGCACGCTGTATGCGTTTGAACAAGATAACGCCGTACCGGACATCGTGACGATCGCCAAAGGTCTGGGCGGCGGTTATCAGCCGATTGGCGCGGTTCTGACGACAGATAAAATCGTCGACGCCATCAAAACCGGCAGCGGTCTGTTTCAGCATGGACATACCTACATTTGTCACCCGACGGCCGCGGCGGCCGCGCTGGCGGTGCAGCAGGTCATCCAACGCGACAACCTGCTGGCGGATGTCAAATCGCGCGGACAATATCTGCAAAAGAGCCTGCGCGAAGTCTTGGGGGGATGCGATCATGTCGGCGATATTCGCGGCCGGGGGCTGTTTATCGGGGTTGAACTGGTTAAAAACCGCGCAAGCAAAGAAACCTTTGATCCGGACAGCAAACTCCATGCGGCCATTAAGCGCGCATGCATGGCGAAAGGATTGCTGGTCTACCCGATGGGCGGAACGGTCGATGGCCGATATGGCGATCATATCTTAATCGCGCCGCCGTTTATCGTTAGCGAAAGCCAGTTGGATTTTGTGGTTGAAACGTTAGCCGCCGTCATCCCTGAAGAAATTCAACGTGTGGGAGCGAACCAATAATATGCCGCCGATGAACCGAATGCCGGCCCTGGATTCAGCCAGTTGGGACGCTGAACAAAGAAAACTGGCCGAGGAAATTATCAACGGCCCGCGCGGCGCGCTATTACCGCCTTTCGAACCGCTATTGCGCAGCCCGGAATTAATGAGCCACGCCCAGAAAATGGGAGAATACCTTCGTTATCGCAGCGCGATTGGCCCGCGGCTTTCCGAACTGGCTATTCTCATTACCGCCAGAAACTGGTCGCAAGAGGTGGAATGGGCGATTCATGCGCCAATCGCGGAAAAACAGGGGATCGCCAAAGAGGCGATTGATCGCTTAAATCACCGGCGGGATCCTGAGTTTTATTTAGAAGATGAAAAAGTGGTGTATGAATTCTGCCAGGAACTGCATGACAAAAAAAACATCAGCGATGCCACCTGGCATAAAGCGGTAACATTATTTGGCGAACGCGGCGTGATTGATCTGATCGGTATCAATGGCTATTACACTTTTTTGTCCATGATTATGAATTCATCACACACGCCGGCGCCGGAAACGGTATATCCACTTTTAAAAGAGCAGCAAAAGATATAATAATAAAAACACTAAAATGAGTGCGAAAATATGACCTTCACCAGGGAATCATTATTTTAGTGCAACGATTGGATCATTTTGGTGAAAAAATAAAATACATGAATTACATAAAAATAACGTGTTTAAACTAAAAATAAAAAACCTTTTAAATCAATAATATAAAAACAATAAAAACACAATAAAAAGACGAAAGATAATGCATCCTGGCATACCTCTTGCTAAATACTTATGTCAGTACACAGGTTTATATACTCTAAATAATTCGAGTTGCAGCAAGGCGGCTAACGCCCATGCAATTTTAAGCAGGACGAGTATAATTATCTTACAATGAGGTATTAATTATGAATTTTCTCAGCAAATCATTATTCGTCTCAGGCGCAATTCTGGTCAGCAGTTTTGCTATTTCCGCTCACGCTCAAGACAAATTACTCGTTGGCGTGGATACCGCGTTTGTTCCCTTCGAGTTCAAACAAAACGATAAATATGTCGGCTTTGATATTGATCTCTGGGACGCCATCGCCCAGAAAATGGGCGTCGATTACGACTTAAGACCGATGGATTTCGGTGGTTTAATCCCCGGACTGCAATCCAGGAATATTGATGTCGCCATGGCCGGAATCACCATTACGCCGGCGCGTAAACAAGTGGTGGATTTCAGCGACGGATATTACGATGCCGACCTGCTTATCACGGTTAAAACCAGCGACGATTCAATCATTAAATTCAAAGACTTAACTGGTAAAAAGGTGGGACTTAAGCAGGGAACCGCCGCGGCGAATTATATGAAAGCCAATGTAAAAGCCAACTATGTCGAATTCCCGAATATTGATAATGCCTATCTGGATCTACAGGCCGGTAATATTCAGGCCGTGGTGCATGATACCCCCAACGTTCTCTATTATGTGAAAACGGCGGGCAACGGAAAAGTAAAATCAACCGGCGAAACAGACAGTATGCTACCTCAGCAATACGGTTTTGCCTTGCAGAAAAACAGCAAATATACCGCTGAAGTGAATAAAGCGCTGGCGGAACTAAAACAAGACGGAACTTATAATAAAATCTATATCAAATGGTTTGATAAAGCGCCCAAATAAGCATAAATACCGGCCGGGAGTCTATTCCCGGCCGACTGCTGCGTAGTTGAATTGGATATAAGCATGAATTTTGAATTTAAATATGTATGGGAAGCGATCCCCATACTTCTGCAAGGGTTGGAGTTAACGTTATTCATTTCCGTCATTGGATTGATCGGCGGTTTCGTCATCGGCCTGATCGCCGGAATATGCCGGGCATTAGGGGGAAAAATAACGAAAACCCTTTCATTATTTTTCGTTGAGATTATTCGCGGAACGCCCATTATGGTTCAGGTGATGTTCATCTATTTCGCCTTGCCGATGATCTTACCCGTGCGTATTGATCCCATTACCGCGGCGGTGACGACTATTATCATCAACTCCGGCGCTTATATTGCAGAAATTACCCGCGGCGCGATTTTATCTATTAATAAAGGTTTCCGCGAAGCGAGCCTGGCCATGGGGCTATCGCAAAGAGATACCTTAATTCATGTCATCATGCCGCTCGCGCTGCGAAGAATGATCCCGGCGCTGGGCAACCAATGGATTATCAGTATCAAAGACACCTCTTTATTCATTGTTATCGGCGTGGCGGAATTAACCAGACAAGGTCAGGAGATCATCGCCGGAAATTTCCGCGCGCTGGAAGTATGGAGCGCGGTCGCCGTACTTTACCTGCTGGTCACGATTTGCCTGAGCGTTGTGCTTAAACGGTTGGAAAAAAGGATGCACATACTATGAGTATCGTTGAATTTCAAAAGGTCGCCAAAAACTTCGGCGATACCCAGGTGTTGCATGATATCAACCTGAAAATCGAAAAAGGCGAAGTCGTGGTGATCATCGGCCCTTCGGGTTCCGGCAAATCAACGCTGCTGCGCTGCATCAATAAGCTGGAGGAGATCTCGTCGGGCGCGCTGCTGGTGGCCGGCATGCACATTACCGATGCGCATGTTAATGAATGCGATATTCGCCGTGAAGCCGGCATGGTTTTTCAGCAGTTTCACCTTTTCCCGCATCTGACCGCCCTGGAGAATGTCATGTTCGGTCCGATACGCGTGCGCAAAAGCAGTAAAAAAGACGCCAGGGCGCTGGCTAAACAGCTATTGGATAAGGTCGGTCTGGCGGAACGGGCGGATCACTACCCGGCCGAACTGTCCGGCGGCCAGCAACAGCGGGTTGCCATCGCCAGAGCGCTGGCGGTTAAACCGCAGATGATGCTATTCGATGAACCGACGTCCGCGTTGGACCCGGAACTTCGTCACGAGGTGCTCAAGGTGATGCAGTCCCTGGCGGAAGAAGGGATGACCATGGTGATTGTGACCCATGAAATCGACTTCGCCCGTAAGGTGGCCTCGCGTCTGATTTTTATCGACAACGGCACCATCGCCGAGGATGGCCCGCCGGCGGAACTGCTTACCGCATCCAGAAGCGAACGCCTGAAAACGTTCCTGCAACACGTGTCATAATTAGACATTGACGACGATTCGTTAGCGGCGAGATTGCGATATCCGGGCTTATCGTACCTGGGCCATGTTCAGCAATCGGCATAATCCCTGGTCAATAAACAGTAAAGAGAGAACGATGAAGATGATGACTATCGCTGGCGATCGTTACCAGATTGGCCGCCGGTTGGGCGAACTGGGGCGCCGGGCCTATCAGGAAAAAGTGCGGGCCACCAGCCTGTGGAAAAAAATTGCCGCGTTGCAACAATCGCCTCAGGCGTTGAGCATGCAGGCGTTGGTGCGAACTGATTTTCCCGATTGTTGGCAGGAGTTGGAAGGACTGGCTTCAGGCCTGGCGTGTTCCGTCAGTGAGGTCTTTGCCTGGAACTGCCGCGGAGATTTACTTCCCTCAACGTCTGACGGTTGCAGCACGGTGCTGGGGAGAAGCGCGCACAACGATCTGATCATCGCCCATAATGAAGACGGCTTCCCTCAGTTAAGAGAAGATTGCGCCATCGTGAATATTCAGCCCAATCAGGGGTTGGCCTTTACCAGCTTTTACTATCCCGGTTCCCTCTGCGGCCATACCTTTGCCGTTAACCAGCGGGGGTTGGTCATGACGATCAACAATATTCGCGCGCAGGTGCGGCCCATCGGTTATCCCAGACAGATTCTTGCCCGGGCCGCGCTGGATACGGATACGCTTGACGACGCGCTTGCCATTCTGACGAGCGAGAAGCGTTCAGGCGCGTTTCATCACAGTCTGGCCCAATGCGGCGATCCCCGGTTAATCAGCGTCGAGGCAACCGGTTCAGGCTTCAGCATTCGGCAAGTGACCGGAACGCACGGCCACGCCAATCACCTGATAGAACCTGCGATGAGCGGCGTTGAACAGCTCGTCACTCAGAGTTCAGCCAGCCGTCAGCGGCGTCTGAACGACTGGTTGCGTGAGCGCGGCGACACGCCGCTCGAATGCGCTGAGGCGCTGGCGATATTAAGCGACCGGCAGGATGCGGCGCTGCCCATATTCCGTCAGGATCCCGCCGATCCGGATGAGGAAAATACCCTGGCGACCGCCATCTTTACGCTCTCACCTCAGGCGGTTGAATGGCGTGTATATACTCAGGATCGCCAGAATGCGCGTCTGGAGGGCATGATCAGGCGTTAAATGCACATGGGTCGGATACGGCGTCGGCCGCCGTATCTGCCTGTCCGGCGGCCGGTCGCAACCGATACCTGTTATTTAATCGCGCGACTAATGCGCTACGGCATTTGCCGGTCTGTTTACCGTCCCGGATAAAGTAAATGCCGATATAATGGTAAACGTCAGCGCAATGCCGCCTAACACCAAATAGGTGTCGTTAAAACCGATACGATCGTATAAGCCGCCGGCTATAGACGATAAAAATATCTGCATCAACTGCTTGGAAAACTGAAAACCAACCAGATAAATCGTGGCGGACAGGCGAGTATCGAACGTATTGGAAATATATTTAAAGATACCGATCAATAAAAAAGGCACTTCAAACGCATGCAGCATTTTCAGGATCACAATCTCCACGATCGATGTCGCAAAAGCCGAGCCAAAAATACGCACCGACATAATCACGCCGGCCAGCAGCAATGAGTTTTTCGCCCCGATGCGATTAATGATCCACGGCGTTAAAAACATGATCAGCGCATTAGCCGCTTCACCGGCCGTAGTGACAAAGCCGAATATCCGATTGCCCTGCTCCGCCGTGGCGAAGAAAGATTTAAAAAAGTTGGCGAACTGTTGATCGAAAACATCATAAATACACGCCACGCCTAATACATACAGCACCATCAGCCAAAACTTACGCAGCTTGAACAGATCAACCACTAATCTCATATTAAACTGCGGCGCGTTGGCGCCTAACGCGCTCATCACCTCAACGGTCTTATTATTATCGGTTTTAGCCATCAATAGCAGCACAGCCAGGATAATGGCGGCCCCCGATCCCATCCAGAAGACGATATCCGGGTTCACGCTAAATAATATCCCCGCAGTCGACGCGCAAATTCCCCAGCCGAAACAGCCGAACATCCGCGCCTTGCCGTATTCAAAATGACTTTGACGACTAATTCGTTCGATATAAGCCTCAACGGCGCCGGAACCGGCGTTAAATACAAATCCGATATAGACGCCCCCTAATAACGCGCCCAACACGATATTCACCTTCAACATCGGCGCGAAGACAAACAGAAAAAAAGGCGCGAAAAAGAGCAACAGGAAGGTAATCACCCACAGCAGGTGTTTTTTAATACCCAGTTTATCAGACAAGATGCCAAGAACAGGTTGAAATATAATGGCGAATAGCGACAGGCTGGAAAAAACAATCCCGGTTTCCGTTTTATTTAACCCGATTACCTCATGCAGCCATATGGGTAAAAAAGGGAAACAGGTCGCCATAATGAAGAAATAAAGGAAGAAAAACGTGCCGAATAGCCAAAAAGTTCGATTATTAATATAATAGCATGAAGTTGTATTCATTTTAGTTTCCCTATATCAACGCTATATAAAACATCGAGACGGGCAGAAATAATATTTGTTCCTGCTCATTGATCTTAACTTTCCCTGTACATTCGTTAGGTATCGACATCAAATCGAGCCGCCGCCGGACGGGGTAAGGTCGTTATCTCCGGGGTCATAAAACGCCGCCGGATCGTCTCCCGGTAAAACATTTCCGCCTCAGGCGAATAGCGTGCAATCACTCCCGACTTATCGCTGGTTTCGCGACTCATTACTCCCCCCACAGGCGCTTCTTGATGAAGCCATACTGGATCCGAAACGTTTAGACAGACAACCGAAACGATTCGGATTTGTGATTTGGGTATAAAAATAACTATTCTGTTCGGGAGTCGACACGCCGAAATACCAGAGCGGACGATGATGCGGTATGCGCCAGATCCTGCTTATCGCCAGCCGCATCCTGCGCTACCCTGTGCGGCTCGCCTGTACCGGCAACGCTGTATAGAGAACGCCGGGGGCGTGTCTTACGGCGCATTTCGGCAAACGGATATCGGACGGCCGACATATGTTATGCCTTTTTATTCATTGCGTTGCGTCGGGATTGCGCCTATATCACGCATAAAAAGAAGAGTCAGGTAATAAAGTATGCATCTGGATTTACGGCAATTGCGCAATTTTCTAGCCCTGGCGGAGCACGAGAGTTTTGTGCAGGCGGCGGAAGCCGTTTGTCTGTCGCAATCGGCATTTAGCCGCAGCATTCAAACGCTGGAACAAACCATGGGCCACCCGCTGATCGATCGGCAAAGCAAGCGGTTTGCCCTGACGTGGCAGGGGAAAAAACTGCTGCCTTTCGCGCGCCGTATGCAGGAACTGTCCTGGGAGTTGATCAATGATATGCAGCAAATCAGCGATGAGGGCGGCGGCGAGCTGACGTTTGGCTGCGGCCCGGCGCCGGCGGTGGCGCTAATCCCGCGCGCGGTGGCGCAATTCCACCGGCTGCGGCCGCGGGATCGGGTGGCCTACAGCGTGGATAACTGGCAGTCGTTGCGTCAGCGTCTGTTAGCCGATGAATGGCCGTTTTTCGTCGCCGATACCTGGCACGCCGAGTTGGAAACCACGTTTCGCGTCCAGCCGTTAAGCCAGCAGCGCTGCTTTTTTATCTGTCACCGCGCGCACCCGCTGGCCCGACAGGAAGCGGTCACCCCGGATGAACTGCTGCGCTTCCCGCTGGCGTCGCCCTATCTGCCGGTCGGCATGCGTAAAATTCTGGCGACGCTGACCGGTCAGCCCGATTTCCGCCCGCAAATTCAATGTGATCATATCTATTCGCTGTTCAACGTGCTGTCCCAGACCGAAGCCATCAGTTTCGCCAGCGAAGACGGCCTGGCGCTGGGTCGGCAAAGCCACCAACTGGTGGAGATTCCCCTGACGGAGACGCCGCCGGAATGGGGCGAAATGCGCACCCGTTTCGGCATTATCTCCAACCTGCAAAAGACCCTCCCGCCGCTGGCGCAACTGATGATAGACACGCTGCTTGAGCAGGACCGGCAGCGCCAGTCCGATGACTACTGCGCCTGACCGGCGGCGTTATATTGCGGCCAGACCGCGGCCTGCGGCTGTTCTGACAGCGCCTTATCGACAAAACCGCCGGCGAACCATTCATCGACCGGGTAATCGCGACGGATCAAGCCGGCGTTTTTCGCCCGCTGAATGCTGTCGGCAAAGCTGCTGCGTAAAAACGCATCCAGACGCGGAGAACTCTGGAAATTGAGATCGTTTGGATTCAACTCTTCCTCAAACAGCGCCTTGGGGATCTGGCTCTGTTCCGCCATCAGCGCGATATAGTCCGGCAAATGCGCGGGATCGGCGATCCAACGCGCGTTTTCCACCAGCACGTCGACCAATTGCTGAGTCGCCTGCGGATAACGCTGAATAAAGTCCTCGGTCGCCAGCACCGCGGCCTGCGTGGTATTGGCGCGTCCCAGCTCGCTGCTGTTCGCCACAATGTTGATGCCCTGTTTACGCAGGGTCAGCAATCCGACGCCGCCCCATGCCGCATCCACGCGCTTGGCGGCCAGCGCCGCTTTACTGGCCGTCCAGTCCAGATTAATCACCCGGACATCCCGCTCATTGAGGCCGGCGCTTTTCAACGCCCGTTCGAAAGAGAGCTGATCCGCCGTTCCCTTATAGACCGCTACGCGCTTGCCGCGTAAATCTTCAATTCGCTGAATGCCCGATTCCGGCGTCGCCGCCAGATAGGAATTCGAGCCGCGCGATCCCACCAATACCTTGGTCGGCAAGCCGCCCGCCCGGCCGATAATCGCCGCCAAATCGCCCAGATAGACAACATCCAACTGCTGGTTGGCCAGCGCTTCGTTAACCGCCGGCCCCGCGCCTTTGAAAAACGACCAGTTAATTTTTATTCCCTGCGGTTCAAACACCGCTTCCAACTGGCCGCGAATATGCGCCAGCCCCAGCGGGCCACGGATAAACGGCTTGCTGCCCGCGCTTTGATCGGGCAGGCCGATACGGATCTCCGTCGGCTGGTTTTCCGCGGCCTGAGCGCCGGCGGAAAACATCAGGCCGGCCAGCATCAGCGAACCGACTATGCGCTGAGCGACTCTCCGCCAGCGGCTTACTGCTTTTTTCTGCATTACCGAACTCCACTAATCAAGACTGTTGCCATCAAACTAGCGAAACACGGCGACGCGTTTTAAATAACATTTCCTGCTTTATTCAGTAAAAAAAATCATATGGCCGATCAGTTTCCGCCAGCCTGCCGGCGGCGGCGCATCAACCGCTGGGCGCCGACGCCGGTAAATAACGGGCGCGGCGAGAAAAGCCGGCGCAGGCGCGGCTGGAAACCCGGCGGTGAGAAATTCGCCTTCAGACGGCAATCATGCAGCTATGCATTTTTTGCACGTCCGCTATCGGATTAATGCATTGGCCTTCGGCGCTAAAACCTGTTTTTTATTCTTTATTAATCCGCTCCGGCTGGTTTCGATAAAGAAAATGAATAAGGTTATTGTGCTGAAAATGTTTCCATTGACCTGGCCCACGCTGCCGAAAGCAGCGTTTTATCCTCTGGTCGTGCCGCTCGGCCTGCTGTTGCTGTGGTTCATCAGCAGCCGGCAGGGCTGGATGCCGCCGCAGATCCTGCCCCCGCCGGCGATGGTCGCCCGCACGGCGGCCGAACTTTGGCAGGGCGACCTGCTGTCGCAGTTGCTCGTCAGCCTGCGTCATCTGTTCGCCGGCCTGCTGGCGGGCGTGCTCGCCGGTACCCTGCTGGGGGCGCTGATGGGCGCCTCGCCGCGCGCCGCCGGTCTGCTGCACCCGACGGTCTATGCCCTGGCGCAAATCCCGACGCTGGGCTGGATCCCGCTGTTCATGGTGCTGTTCGGCATCGACGACGGCCTGAAGCTGGCCGTGATCGTCAAAGCGGTGATTGTGCCGGTCACGCTGCATACCCAGAGCGGCGTGAGCAACATTCCCCATGCATTACTGGAAGTCGCCCGCACCCTGCGCCTGCCCTGGCGGCAGCGGCTGATTCGCCTGACGCTGCCGGCCATGCTGCCGGTGTGGCTGGTCGGCCTGCGGCTGGCGCTGTCGCAAGCCTGGGTATCGCTGATCGTGGTGGAACTGCTGGCGTCGTCCCAGGGCATTGGTTATCTGCTGGTCTGGGGCCGTCAGTTGTTTCAACTGGATATCGTGTTCGTCTGTATCGCGGTCATCGGTCTGGCCGGGCTGGCGATGGAATGGACGATCAACCGACTG
The DNA here is from genome assembly GCF_040240345.1 of Brenneria sp. g21c3. Taxonomy (NCBI): domain Bacteria; kingdom Pseudomonadati; phylum Pseudomonadota; class Gammaproteobacteria; order Enterobacterales; family Pectobacteriaceae; genus Brenneria; species Brenneria sp. g21c3. Next base: position 71,792 of record NZ_JBEIAB010000018.1, read on the forward strand.
GAGCAGCGGCTGGTCTACTGGCCGCATCCGCCGGTCAGCCGGCTGAACGCTCAGCCCTCTCGCTGGCTGAACGGTTTACTTTTGCCCGTCGCGCTGCTGGCGCTCTGGCGTCACGCCAGCCTGGCCGGCTGGGTCGACGCCGCGCTGCTGCCGCCGCCGTCCGACGTGCTGCACACTCTGATTCAGGGGCTGCGCGACGGCGTATTGCTGGACGCCATGCGCCACAGCCTGATGCGCGCGCTGGCCGGCGCCGCAGTCGGCGTCAGCGCCGGTCTGCTGCTTGGCATTGTGCTGGGTCTCAGCCCGCGCGCCGATGCAATGATTACCCCCACCGTCGCCACGCTGCGCCAGATTGCGCTGTTCGCCTGGCTGCCGTTGCTGACCGCCTGGGTCGGCAACGGGGAGGCGGGCAAGGTGGCGTTCGTGGCGCTGGCCGCCTTCTTTCCCATGCTGGTCGCCAGCCATCGGGGAATTCGGCAGCGCTCGCTGCAACTCCAGGAGGTGGCGCAGGTGCTGCAACTTTCGCTGGCGCTACGGCTGCGCGTGCTGATCCTGCCGGGCGCGGCGCCGGCCATTTTCGCCGGTTTACGCCTGTCGCTGATTTATGCCTGGCTCGGCACCATCGGCGCGGAATATTTCATGGCGTCGAACATCGGTATCGGCAGCCTGATGATTAACGCCCAGCAGTTGCTGGATATGCCTACCATCATCAGCGGCATGTTGCTGATCGGCATCACCGGCGCCGCCATCGATCGCGCCGGTCTCAGTCTGGAAAAACGCATGACCCGCTGGCGCACCGCAGGAGAATCCGCATGAGTTCCATCGACATCAACCACCCGCCGGTGGTGCAATTTGAACATTTGACCAAGCAATTCAATGTGAAAGGCCAGCCGATGACGGTCATCGAGGACTTTTCGCTCGCCCTCTATAGCGGCGAGCTGGTGGCTATCGTCGGCAGCAGCGGCTGCGGCAAATCCACGCTGCTGCGCATGCTGGTCGGGCTGGATAACGACTATCAGGGCGACATTCTGGTCGACGGCAAAGCGGTCAACGGCATCAGCCGCGACCGCGGTATGGTATTTCAGGAGCCGCGACTGTTTCCCTGGCTGACGGTGCGACAAAACATCGCGCTGGGACTGGCGCAGGAAAAACAAAGCCAGGCAACGCGCGAACGGCTGATCGACCATTTTATTCAGTTGGTTCACCTCGGCGAGTTTGCCGACGCCCTGCCCGCCCAGCTCTCCGGCGGCATGGCGCAACGCGTCGCCATCGCCCGCGGGCTGGTGGCCAACCCGCGCATCCTGATGCTGGATGAACCCTTTGGCGCGCTGGACGCCCTGACCCGTCAACAGATGCAGCAGGAACTGCGGCGCATCCATCAGGCGGAAGGCACCACGACGCTGTTGGTGACGCACGATGTGGAAGAAGCGGTCTACCTGGCCGACCGCGTCGTAGTGCTGGCGCCGCGCCCCGGCCGCATCCGCCATATCGCCGCCCTCAGCCAGCCGCACCCCCGTCGGCGGGACAGTCCGGCTTTTCATCAACAGTGCGGCGAGCTGCTGTCGCTGTTAACGCATCCCGACACGCCGGCGTCGCCGGAACCCTCACTGACCTCTTTCTGAATGGAGCTTTACCATGGGACATCCTTCCGTCTACCCCACCGGCACCACCATCTATGACCCGGAGAAAGCCTGGGGCGGTTATACCGTCTTTCAGGCGCTGGAAAGCGGCGCCGTGCTGATCGACATGAACGGCGCCGAACTGCGCCTGTGGGAAGGCCTGCACGGTTTTCCCAATAAAATCCTGCCCGGCGGCTACATTCTGGGCCACAGCGGCGAACGCGATCCGCGCTACGGCATGCAGGATATGGTCGATCTGATCCAGGTCGACTGGGAGGGCAATATCGTCTGGAAATTCAACGGCTATGAAAAGATCGCCGATCCCGACCTGCCCGTCGAATGGATGGCGCGCGCCCATCATGACTATCAGCGCAGCGGCAATCCGGTGGGCTACTATGCGCCGGGACTGGAGCCTCAGTCGATTGGCGGCAATACGCTGATTCTGGCGCACAAAAACCTGCGCAACGATCGCATCAGCGATAAATTGCTGCTCGACGACACCATCATTGAAGTGGATTGGCAAGGCAATATCCTGTGGGAGTGGCGTTGCAGCGATCACTTCGATGAATTGGGCTTTGACGACGCGGCGAAAAGCGCCATCTACAATAACCCCAATATGCGCAAGAGCGGCGGCGGCATGGGCGACTGGATGCACATCAATTCGATGTCGGCGCTCGGCCCCAACCCATGGTTCGATCAGGGCGATACCCGCTTCCATCCCGATAACATCATCTGGGACGCGCGTGAATCCAATATTATCGCCATCATCGATAAGCAAAGCGGCGACATCGTCTGGAAACTGGGGCCGGACTACAACACGCCGGAGCTGAAGCATCTGGGCTGGATTATCGGCCAGCATCACGCCCACATGATCCCCGCCGGATTGCCCGGCGCAGGCAATATTCTGCTGTTCGACAACGGCGGCTGGGCGGGTTACGGCGCGCCGAATCCGGCGTCCGCCGACGGCGTTAAAAACGCCTGGCGCGACTACTCGCGCATACTGGAAATCAACCCGGTGACGCTGGATATCGTCTGGCGCTATTCCCCCTATGAAGCCGGGCTGCCGCAGCCGACCGACGCGTTCCGCTTCTACAGCCCTTATATCAGCAATATTCAGCGCCTGCCCAACGGCAATACGTTCATCAACGAAGGGGCGAACGGACGCATTTTCGAGGTGACGGCGGAACACGATATCGTGTGGGAATATATCTCGCCGTACTGGGGGAAAACCGTCAACACCAATATGCTTTATCGCGCCTATCGCGTGCCTTATGACTGGGTGCCGCAACTGGCGCGTCCGCAGGAGACCCCGGTAGAAGCGCCGGATAACACGCGCTTTCGTCAGCCGGGCGCCGCGCAGCCCGGATTCGCCAGCGTGATCCGCGTCGACGGCGTCCGTCCTTACAAGAAAAGCGGCGATGCGCTGTGCGTGGCGACCGACAGCGAAGACCTGAAGCGCAGCCCCAAATTGTTTACCGTCAATCGTTCGCGCTTCACGCCGCTGGACGAAAGCGCATGGGAAGATCTCAGCCGGCAGCCGACGCCGCAGATCTTGCTGGTCGGCGCGGAGCGCTGCGTCCACTGCAAGAGCCTGTACAAACAGCTGGCGACGGTGCTGGACGAAGCGGCGTACCGCCAGCTAGACAGTCACTATCTGGATGCCGATCGTCATGTCGAACTGGCGCAACGCCTCGCGGTGCGATCGCTGCCGACGCTGCTGTGGCTGGAACAGGGCGAGGTCAAAGCGCGCGTCAACGGCGTGCAGCAACCGCAGGCGCTGCGCCAGTGGCTGAGCAATGTCGGATAATCCTGAGTCAGGCATTGATAACCCAGACCTCCCCTTCGCCTGTCTTTTATACACAAATGCAGGGAGCGCTGATGGGGTTGGTTGTTATGCGGCGTAAAAAATTATGCTGAGGAGATAGCAGGCTTAGGATGAGCCGCATGGATGCGGCGAAAGCTTGCGCCACGTCGGGAACGTGTCGCAAGCGGTCCGTTAAGCCTGATACCGACGAAGGCACCGCGCAGCGGCATAATTTAGCCGCAAGCCCGGGTTCATAGGGGGGTGGCGTTTGACCCCCCTATGTCGGGCGCGTGCTACGACGTAGCATGGAAATGGCGGCATTGTGGCGCACGAAACTGCCTCTGAGTCCGCATAAAAACGTGACTAAAAAACAGTCGCCGAGGAGGAAAACCGCAACGATATCCGGTCATCGGAAAATAATTACGTTCGGGCGACCCTGCGCAATATTTCTTTTGCATTATCTCGTTTCATTTTGTTATGTTATTACATAACGAAAAACAATGACGATATTCAGTGATAATGACGAACAGCGACAACCCGGCCGATAGCGTATTAGAGGTGGATAACCTCGGTCTGTCCATTGGCGCGGAATGCAAAATCAGCGGACTCACCTTTCGCCTGCGCGCCGGAGAAAAAGTTTGTCTGATCGGCGCATCCGGTTCCGGTAAATCGTTAACCGCCAAAATGGTGATCGGCACGCCGCCGGCGGGCTGTCGCATCAGCGGACAAATCCGGGTCAACGGCGTAGACGTGACGCACCGACACGCCCTTGCCCGGCCGGTTGGCGCACGCGTGTCCGCGGTATTTCAGGACTCGTCCACCGCGCTCAACCCGCTGATGACGCTGGGCAAACAGTTGTCGCTGGCGTTGGCGGCCTCATCGCCGGCTGAACTCGCCCTGCTGCTCGACGACATGGGACTGGGCGATATTCCCAACCTGCAACAGCGTTTTCCAGCCGAGTTGTCCGGCGGTCAGCGCCAGCGCGTCTGCATTGCATTGGCGCTGTTGGGACGCACCCGTTTGCTGGTGGCCGATGAACCGACGACCGCGCTGGATGTCATTAGCCAACAGCAGGTACTACGGGTGTTGCAGGAGCGATGCGCGCAACCTTCCGCGCCCGCCCTGCTCTTTATCACGCATGATATCGCCGTCGCCGCGCAACTTTGCCAGCGCGGGCTGGTGATGGAACAGGGCCGTCTGGTTGAAGACGGCAGCATGGCGCAATTACTGAATGCGCCGCGACATCCTTATACGCGTCGTCTGGTCAGCGCCGCTCGCCAGGCCGATCTGTCTCTGCCCGACGTGGGAGCCCTTGCCGGATGAGCCGACATCTACACGACGTTTCCATCCCCTTTTTAAGTATGGAACGCGTCAGCCGTTATCGCGCCGCGCCGCGGTTCCCGTGGCGAAAAGCCGCTGCCGGCAACGCCATCTTTCTCGATCTGTCGCTAAGCCTGCAACGCCGTGAACATGTTGGTCTGGTCGGCGTATCCGGCTGCGGCAAATCCACGTTGCTGAAAACGCTGCTGGCGTTGGACACGCCGGACAGCGGCACGATACACTGCGACGGCCAATTGGTGCGGCCCGGTTCCGTTCGCTCGCTGCTGTGGTATCGCCGTCGCGTGCAGTACATTCCGCAGGATCCGGCCGGCTCGCTGGATCCGCGCAAACCGGTCGCCTCGCTGATTGCCGAGCCATTGAAACGTCTGAGATGCGGCGAAGACATTTCGTCATGCGTGCGCGACGTGATGGATCAGGTCGGCCTGAGCGTCGGCTTATTGGCGACCCCTGCCGGTCTGCTGTCGGGCGGACAGGCCCAGCGAGTCGCGATAGCCCGCGCGCTGGTGACGCGTCCTGATTTTTTACTGGCTGACGAACCCATTAGCGGGCTGGATTTACCGCTGCGGGAACAGATAAAAAGCCTGCTACAGCAGGTGACGTTGCAAAATAATATGGGATTGCTGATGGTGTCGCACGACATCTCAATGATCGCCGGTTTGTGCGAACGCATGCTGGTCATGGACGAGGGACGTATTATCGAAGATCGCCCGACGCCCGATGTGCTGGCGGCGCCGCGGCATCCGCAGACTCGTCGGTTACTGGCGGCCATCCCTTCGTTAACTACGCCCTTTCACACCGTCGCCGACCGTGCGGCGATGTGAAAAATGCAAGGCATATACCCCATCGATTTCACGCTGCCGGGTATTTTGAATTAATGGATGATTCTATGTCAGATCTCGCAAACAACCGTGCCGTTCAGCCTTACCCGCCGCTATTACTGGGCAGCCAGTTGGTTTTCAATATCGGTTTTTATGCCGTCGTTCCCTTTCTGGCCATCTTCCTGCGTGACGACATGCTGCTTTCCGGCTGGACGATCGGGCTGATTATCGGCTTAAGAACCTTTTCGCAGCAGGGCATGTTTCTGGTTGGCGGCGCGCTGGCCGACCGGTTCGGCGCGCGGGGCATTATTCTGTGCGGCTGCGTGGTGCGCATTGCCGGCTACCTGTTGCTGGCGCTGTCGGATTCGCTGTGGCCGATTATCCTCGGCGCCTGTCTGACCGGCGTGGGGGGCGCGCTGTTCTCGCCGTCGATTGAAGCGCTGATGGCGCAGGCGGGAACCCACAGTGAAAAACAGGGCAAACGCAGCCGTTCGGAATGGTTCGCGCTGTTCGCCATCTGCGGCGAACTGGGCGCGGTGCTCGGCCCGTTGCTCGGCTCCATGCTGGCCGGATATGGTTTCCAGCGAGTCGCGCTGGCCGGCGCACTGGTCTTTTTACTGGCGCTGTTCATCCTGTTTTTCAGCCTGCCCGCAACGCCGCGCAACCAGTCAACCCTGCATATTGCGCCCTGGTGGCAGACTTTCCGCCAGCGACGTTTTGTGGCGTTCATCATCGCCTACAGCGCCTATCTGTTCAGTTATAACCAGCTCTATCTGGCGCTGCCGGTGGAACTGCATCGCGCCGGCGGCAGCGAAAAGGATCTCGGCCCGCTGTTTGTGCTGGCCTCGCTGATGGTGATCGCCCTGCAACTGCCGCTGGCGCGGTTCGCCCGCCGTCAGGGCGCGGCCCGTATGCTGCCGCTGGGATTCGCCCTGCTGTCGGCGTCGTTTTTCAGCGTCGCGCTGTTTGCTCCCCTCGCGCCGGGAGAAGGCTGGCTGCGCCTGCTGCCGGCCATCTGCCTGATTAGCCTGTTGACGCTGGGGCAGATGCTTATCGTTCCCGTCGGCATGGATCTTATTCCGCATTTCGCCAATAACCATAACCTCGGCGCACACTACGGCGCGCTGGCGTCGATGGGCGGCGTGGCGGTGCTGACCGGCAATTTTCTACTCGGCGCGCAGCTTGACCTCGCGCTGACGCCATCGCCGCAGGCGGCGATCCCCTGGCTGATGCTGGCGACCGTTCCGTTGTGCAGCGCATTGGCGATGGTGCTGATTTGCCGTCCTTTTAAACATCCTCATTTTTTAAATCAATAGGATATCCGATGAATGCTCGCACCTTACGGCCGCTTTCCGGTCTGCTTTGCGCTACCCTGCTGCTTGCCGGCTGCTTCAATGAACCCGAGGAGAAACAGGCCGCCGATGGCGGCGGCCGCTTAAAGCTGGCGATGCTGCAACCGCCGCGTTCCGGCCTGACCCCGCTGAGCGATGATGCCTTTAAACTGTCGCGCTGGAGCACGGCGGAGACGCTGGTGACGCTGGATCCGCTCGGCGAAGCGCAGCCGGCGCTCGCCACGCAATGGCGGCAAATCGATGATAAAAGCTGGCGTTTTGAACTACGCCCGAACGTCCGTTTCCATGACGACAGCGCGCTGAACGCCGCGACGGTGGTCAACGCGCTCACAGTCGCCGCTTCCGCCGCGCCGAAACCGCGCATCCTTGACGGCGTTCAGATGACCGTCGCGGCGGACGGCGATAATGCGGTCATCGTATCGACCGCCACACCGGATCCGCTGCTGCCGCAGCGTCTTTCCAGCCCGCAGTTGGCCATTTTATCCGCCCGCGCTTATGGCGAAAACGGCGTGGTTAACCCGCAGAACGCCGGCAGCGGCCCCTTTGTGCTGCGCAGCGTGAACGGCACCAGCGGCGCCGCGCTGGACAGATTCGAGGGATACTGGGGCGACAAAGCGCAGGCCGACGGCATCGACGTCAGTTTTGTGCCGGACGGCGCGGCGCGCGCCGCCGCATTACGTACCGGCGCGGCCGATATCGTGGAAGCGATTCCGGTCTCTCAGGCGCCGTTGCTGGATCAGAAACTGGTGCATGAAGTTCCGATGCCGCGCACCAATACGCTTTACCTCAATACCCGGCAGGGAGCGATGCAAGATCCGGCGTTGCGCGCGGCGGTGCGTAACGCGGTGAATCGCCAGCAACTGGTGGACAACGTTTATGAAAAACGCGCGGACGTGGCTCAAGGATTGCTGGGGCCGGCGCTGCCGTGGGCCGCTACTCTGCGTCAGCCGGTCGCCAATCCGGTCGCGGCGGCGGCGCCCAACGGCGTCAGCATCACGCTGGCGACCTTTAGCGATCGCGCAGAACTGCCCGAAGTCGCGGTGTATCTGGCGCAACAGCTTACCGCCGCCGGTTTCACGGTAAAACAGGTGGTGCGCGAATATGCCCAGATTGAGTCCGACGCGCTGGCGGGCAAATTCGATGCCTTCATTTTATCCCGCGCCACGGTGCTGGACTCCGGCGATCCGGTGGCCTACCTGTATAGCGATTTCTCCTGCGAAGGCTCTTTCAATATTTCCCAGCTCTGCCGCCCGGAAATCGACCAGGCTTTGCGGCAGGCGGCCGCCATTCCGGCGGGCGACGCCCGGCGTCAGGCGATTATGCGCGCGGAAAATCTGATTTTAGCCAGCGACGCGGCCATCCCGATGCTGCATGAACGGGTGATCCAGGGCGAAAGCGCACAGGTCGTCGATGCGCTGCGCGATCCGCGCGAACGCGCCTTGATCAACAGCGCCACCCGCATCGACCCGAAGAAAACAACCGAGTAACGCCCGTATCGCCCTAATGAGTGAAAATCCGTCATGAGTGAACCTTTATATTGCCGCACCTGCGCCGGGGTCGGCCGCACCCTGCCGCCCCGTTACGGCATGCTGATCCCGTTGTTTTCCCGCCTGCTGACGCTGGCGGGCATCGTCGCGCTGATTGGCATCTTGCCGTGGCTGTCGGGGCAGGATCCGGCGTTGGCGCTGCTGCGCGCGCGTTCCGGCGATCAGGAAGCCACGGCGGAAACCCTGAATGCGATCCGCCAGTCGCTGGGGTTGGATCAGGGGCCGTTGCGGCTGCTGGCGAACTGGCTTGGCGGATTGCTGCGCGGCGACGCGGGCAACTCTTGGGTATCGGGACGGCCGGTCTTACCGGGGATGTTGCAGGCGGCGGGCGTCTCGTTGACTTTGATGGCGTCGGCCGCGCTGGTCGCCTTTTCGCTGGCGGCGTTGCTGTGCGCCAACACGTTCCGGCAAGGATTGCGGGGACGGATCCGTCGCTCAAACGGTCTGTTCGCCGCCATGTTCACCGCGCTGCCGGAATTTCTGCTGGCCTCGTTCCTGTTGATTGTCGGCGCGGTCTGGCTGCAATGGTTTCCGCCTTACGGCTGGAATGGGCCGTATTATGCGGTATTGCCGTCGCTGGCGCTGGGCATTCCCGCCGGCGGCTATCTTGGCCGCATTATTGCCGATGCGCTGACGACGACATTCAGCGAGAGCTGGCTGACGACCTGGAACGTGGCGGGGATCGGCCGCCGCCACCTTGCGCTGGCGGTGCTGAAGCGCACCTTGCCGAGCGTCATGCCGCTGGTGGGACTGGTTTTAGTCTCCCTGACCGGCGGCGCCATCGCGGTGGAAAAAGTGTTCGCCATACCGGGACTGGGCCGCGCGACGCTGGGCGCGGCGGCGGCGCAGGATCTGCCCGCGCTACAGGCGGGCGTGCTGATTTTACTGGTTATCGCGTCGATTGCCGGCATGGCCGCCGCCGGCGTGCGGTGGCTGATACTTGGCCGCGCGCTGAACAGCGGCGCGATGCCGGTGCCGGCGGAAAACCAGATGACGGCCTCGCGCTATGCCATCTGGCTGCCGGTCGTTTGTCTGCTGCTGTTAATCGCGCTGCTGATCGCCGGGCTGCCGCGCGATCCCTATACCTCCGCGTTTTTACGTTTGCAAACGCCCTCTTTCGCGCTGCCGTTCGGCGCCGATGCCATGGGGCGCGATCTGCTGGCCCGCGTCGCCCACGGTACGCTGAATACCTGCCTGCTGGCGTTCATGGTGTCGCTGGCCTGCCTGGCGATTGGCTTATTGATCGGGCTGTTCCCGCGCCTGTTCATCGGCCCGGTGGAAGTGACCAATGCCCTGCCCCCGGTGATCGCCGGCCTGCTGGTGGCGGCTATCAATGGCCCGACGGCCGCGGGCGCGGCGATTGCGGTGACCGCGGTCAGTTGGGCGCCGCTGGCGGCGCACACCGCGGCGCTGGTGTCTGAAATAAGCGCCCGCCCTTACATTCGCATGCTGCCCGTGCTCGGCGTCGGGCCGGCGCGGCGCAGTCTGTTTTACGTCTTGCCGGCGCTGGCCGGGCCGTTGTTCCGTCATGCCATGCTGCGGCTGCCGGGTATCGCGCTGGCGCTGGCCTCGCTGGGATTTCTGGGGCTGGGGGCATCGCCGCCGACGCCGGAATGGGGGCGCGTGCTGGCGGAAGGCATGCCCTATATCGAACGGGCATTCTGGGGAGTGCTGGCGCCCGCCGCCGCCTTGAGCATTCTGTCGATCCTGGCGGTCAGCGCCGCCAATCTGTCCGGCTCGACAAAACATTAAAAAACCAAAGGTTCGTTTTTACTTTGACTTTCAGCTAGCCTGTTACAACATGACTAGCTGAAAATCAAAAAAACCAATGGAGAAACGAGTATGGGTAACAACGGATCCAGCGCGAACCTCACAACCGCTGAGGCGCTTGATAAACTGGAAGCGTTGTACGACAACGCAGTTTCAGCACTGCGTGATGCCATAGGGGATTTTATCAACCACGATAAATTACCTGATGTGAAGGCGCGCGCCGAGGGGCTGTTCGCCTATCCTGAACTGCGCGTCAAATGGGACGGCATCTCGACCGGTCACCCCAAACACCGAGCCTATGGACGCTTTACCCGACCGGGCAACTATGCCACCACTATTACCCGACCCGCCTTTTTCCGCCACTATCTGCAAGAACAGTTGACGCTGCTGGAAGAGGAATACGCCGCCAGCATTGAGGTGGTTCCCTCGCAGCAGGAGATCCCCTTTCCTTATGTCCTGGACGGCTCCGATCTTATCCTCGATCGCTCGATGAGCGCCGGGATCGCCAAGCATTTCCCGACGACCGAGCTGTCGAAAATCGGCGATGAAACCGCAGACGGGTTATTCCACGCCACCACCACCACCTCTCCGCTGTCGCATTTCGACGCGCTGAGAACCGATTTTTCTTTGGCGCGGCTGCGCCACTATACCGGTACCGACGTGGAGGCGTTTCAACCTTTCGTTCTGTTCACCAACTATACCCGCTATGTGGATGAATTCGTGCTCTGGGCCTGTAAACAGATTACCGATCCGGATAGTCCGTATGAAGCCCTGGCCTGCGCCGGCGACGTTTTTATCACCCCGCAGACCCCGGAGCCGGAACAAACCGTTTCCGACCTTACCTGGAAAAAACATCAGATGCCGGCCTACCATCTGATTTCACGCAACGGCAAAGGCATTACGCTGGTCAACATCGGCGTCGGCCCGTCCAATGCCAAAACCATCTGCGACCACCTCGCCGTGCTGCGTCCGCACGCCTGGCTGATGATCGGCCACTGCGGCGGCCTGCGGGAAAGTCAAACCATCGGCGATTACGTGCTGGCGCATGCTTATCTGCGTGACGATCACGTGCTGGATTCCGTGTTGCCGCCCGATATTCCGATTCCGAGCATCGCCGAAGTCCAGCGCGCGCTTTATGACGCCACCAAGACGGTAAGCGGCATGCCCGGCGAGGAAGTGAAACAACGCCTGCGCACCGGTACGGTGGTCACCACCGACGATCGCAATTGGGAGCTGAGATATTCGGCCTCCGCGCTGCGCTTTAATCTCAGCCGCGCGGTGGCCGTCGATATGGAAAGCGCGACCATTGCCGCGCAGGGTTACCGTTTCCGGGTGCCTTACGGCACGTTGCTCTGTGTTTCGGACAAACCGTTGCACGGTGAAATCAAACTGCCCGGTCAGGCTAACCGTTTCTATGAAGGCGCGATTTCGGAGCACCTGCAAATCGGCATCTGCGCCATCGATCTGCTGCGTGCGGAAGGCGACCGTCTGCATTCACGCAAACTGCGCACCTTCAACGAACCGCCTTTCCGTTAAATGCGGGGCAGTATGCCCGCGGGTATGCTGCCGACTACCTTTTTTTTGATAATTCCTTGATTTCCTGCGTCTCTTTCGCATCGATACTTAACTCCGCCGTCGGCCTTAGCAACAGACGGCGCAGCCCGATGGGATCTCCCGTTTCAATACAATAGCCGTATTCGCCGGTGCGAATACGTTGCAATGCCGCATCGATTTTCGGCAACAAACGGCTTTCACGATCGATCTGCCGAAACAGCATTCTCAGCTCTTCCTCTCTGGTCGCCTTATCTCCGTCATCACCGTACTGTTCGCTGAATTGGATCGCGCTTTTCAGTTCATCAATGTGGTTAAGCAGGCTGGCGCGTTCGTTGATAAGCCGGCTTTTAAAAAAATCCAGCTGCTGCTGGTTCATGTAATCTGCCGACGGCATGGCCAAAATTTGTAATTCTTCATTTTGCGATGATTTAGGCATCTTTGCCTCCAAAGATAGAATCCACTCTTTTGTTATGTTATAACAAACCAATATTATTGATGACAGGCAACCATAATGCAAAAACACGCCTACCTGTTGTTCCTTTTCCTTGTTGCGGCGAAATCCCCCGCCTTTCAGGCCAAAATCGCGCCGCAAGACCTTCCGTCCGCTGGCGAGCTAAACAATCTTGAGAATAGGTTGTATCACGTGTCTGCAATGACGATGCAAACGCTCCATCCGGGCGTATGCAGCGCCGTTTCCATTGATGGTTGCGGCTGTCCTTTCTGCGTACAGTTGAGAAACATCGGCCGCTAAACCCGGTTGTTCAACCTCGCAATGCTTTGCGGCCAGGGATCGTCGAATTCGCCGCCGCGCCGCCAGTACTCGATTTCGTCTTCCGTCAGAAAACAAGTTCGCAACGCCGGCACAAAGCGCGCCAACGCCCGCCGTTGGCCGATGAGCGTTAAGCGACAGCGGCGATCGCCGAAACGTCCCGGCATCAAGTCTAGTTGCTGTTGTAATATCTGTCGTTCGGATTGACTCAACCGGTTATCGCGATGGTTAAGTATTCCCGCTTTCCAGTAGCTGATGAACTCCAGACCGATGGCGCCGGCGGCCTGATTCCACAACAACGCGAGATCGTCGCGGCCCGGCAGCCAGAAAAAGCCTTTACTGCGATGAATGCCGACGCCGAGCGCCTGGTGATAAACCTGCCACAATCGCTGCGGATGAAATGGCCGCTCGTCCTCGACCACCTGGCAGGCAAGATCATAAGGATGACGGCTGGCGGAATTCGACGTTGCAAGCTCATCTTCCAGTTCGGCAATCAGCTTTTCGACGCGATGGAAATCATAGTCCGGCCAGGACAGTAAATCATTCAGCCTGATATTGCCCCAGCAAGAGGAGAGAATATCGACGTAAGGGTTCAATGGATGAACAGCCTGAGCGATATCCCGCACCGTTTCCGCCGCCAGCCGATCGGCTTTCGTCAGCAGCAGTTGGCTGCAAAACATGATTTGCTCCGCCAACAGGTTGTCAATGGTACGCGTCCCGTGCGCCAGGTTTTGTTGCAGCCGGGGGATCAACCGCGTTCCTGTCGCATAGTCCTGTTGCAGCATAAGCGCATCCACCAGAGTGATAACCCCTTTCAGCGCCACGGCAGGATGAGTATGGAAGTATTTGATCAGGGGCAGCGGATGGCTGCTGCCGGACGTTTCCAGCAGGATATGGGCGGGCTGATTTTTCGCCAGCATAGCGCATAACGCGCGATCCAGTTTCGCGATCCCGCTGACGCTGCTGATGTCATCCGCCGAAATACTGACAAAGTTGCTGTGCTGTTGATCGACGATTTCAGTATTGGCGATCAGTACGCCATCCACATCCAGTTCACTCATATCGTTAACGACGATACCGAGCGGTATGCCGTGTTGATGCGACTGGACCAGCAAACTTTTCAGCAAGGTGGTTTTTCCTGCCCCTAAAAAGCCGTTTAAGAGGGTCAATGGGATTTTCATGACGGCATCCAACTCTCGGGCCGGGTGATACAGGCAGGTTTATGCCGGGTCGGTTTTTTTCTGCGCGCTACGGGCATCATTGCGAACCCTGTTATCAAACGGTAAACATTTGCGTTATGTTATAACATATCCAGTTCTGTTTCCATATCAGGCCGCGTGGTCATCGCCGAAATACAGTGCGCCAAAACGCCAGCCCAACCAACGGCGCAGGAATAAAAAAACGGCCCCTTAGCGACTGGCAACCGTATCCAGCGCTAAGGGGCCGTTCAATGACTCATCGCCTTAATTAATTTTGGGATGCTGGTCGATCAGCGTTTTTCTTTTTGTCTGCAACTCGGCGATTTGCTCATCAATATCTTCTATTTTCTGTTCAATATTGTCGTGATGCTCCTGCAATAGCTCTTTCGCCTCGGCCCGGTCTGAAGCCGCGGGCGTTGCGCCTTTCAACGGTCGGTTCGCCGTTTCTTTCATCGATATCCCGGTGACCAGCCCAATGACGGCTATCACCATCAAATAATAAGCCGGCATATAGAGGTTACCGGTTGATTCCACCAGCCATGCCGCCGCCGTAGGCGTAAAACCGGCGACGAGAACGGAGATATTAAATGAAATGGCCAACGCGCTGTAACGTATATGCGTCGGGAACAGCGCGGGTAAAATAGACGCCATCACGCCGGTAAAAGAGTTAAGCAGCACGGCCAGAATTAACAGTCCGCAAAAAATAAGGCCAATCACGCCGCTGTTAATCAGCATGAAACTCGGGATGGATAACAGGAGAAGACCGATGCTGCCGCAGATAATAAACGGCTTACGTCCGAATTTGTCACTCATTAACCCCATTACCGGCTGGACAAACAGCATACCGAGCATCACGGCGATGATAATCATGACGCCATGGTCTTCCGAATAATGGAGACTATGTGACAGGTAGCTCGGCATATAGGTCAGCAGCATGTAGTAGGTGACGTTGGTGACAATCACCACGCCCACGCACATCAGTAAACCCCGCCACTGTTTGGTGGCAATCTCCCTGAATGACACTTTGGGCGCCGACTGTAAGCTGTCTTTCGATTCTTTATCTAGTTTATCAACATGCTGTTGAAAGGCGGGCGTTTCCTCCAGCGCATGGCGCAAATAGATCCCAATCAGTCCCAAAGGACCGGCAATAAAGAACGGAATACGCCATCCCCACTCGAGGAAATCCGCTTCGCCGACAATCGACGAAATCACCACGACCACGCCCGCGCCTAACACAAAGCCGGCGATCGAACCGAAATCAAGCCAACTGCCTAAAAATCCGCGCTTCCTATCTGGCGAATATTCGGCGACGAATATCGCAGCGCCGGTATATTCCCCGCCGACGGAAAAGCCCTGCGCCAATTTGGCCAGCAGCAATAATATCGGCGCCCAGATGCCTATGGATGCATAAGACGGAATCAAACCGATACAGAACGTACTGACCGCCATAATGATAATGGTTACCGACAAAACTTTCTGCCGGCCAAATTTATCGCCCATCGCGCCGAAGAATACCCCGCCCAACGGTCTGACAAGAAAAGGCACCGAAAAAGTCGCCAGCGCGGCGATCATTTGTACGCCCGGATCCGCACCGGGGAAAAATACCCGACCGAGCGCATAGGCAACGAAACCATAAACGCCGAAATCGAACCATTCCATCGCATTGCCAAGCGCCGCGGCCGTAATGGCCTTTTTAAGCTTGGCGTCATCAATTATCGTGATGTCCTGTATTTTCATTGGCACACGACGTTTCTTTTTTAATACCATCACCCACTTCCTTTGTTCAAAAAACAACCACTCATAAAATGGTATATAAGCGGTATAGTAATCAGTCGTTGATTATAGAGTATTTTGAAAAATGAAGCGCATCACACGACATGTGCGCACACCTGGTGGCCGCTACATACAGATAAAGATACCACGATAATTATTTCATTTATTATTATATATAAATGATATTTAAGATAATTTTATAAAAAAATCAAGCTTGAAGGTACTGTGAAAAAAAAATACAATGCGCTGAAAAATACAATTATCCGCGTTTAAAACAGTTCAATTCGATTATAATTTAACCAGAAAAATAGAAGCAATCGTCATCATAAAAGCTAATTTATCTTTTTATAATTGTCATTACATTGTTAACACAGCTGCTATCGACATTTGTCGTTATTAGCGTAACCAATTGGCATAGGTAGCTAAACAATTATCCTGAATAGTCTCCAGCTTAGATATGGATAACATACAGCCAGCGGAACCAGTCAGGGTGCAAAATGACAAGAGGAATAGCATTAATGGGCGACTGTTATTGATTCGCCGGAAATAATACAAGCGCTGATGGGAAATCAGAACGCCTAAGCAAGCTTAGATCCTTTTATAACAAGCTTGCCTCTACCTGGTATTTAAGGAAAAAAGCCATGTCCTCTCGAGCTTCATTAACACCGCAACAAAATATCATCAACGTTCTGAAAACCTATCAACAGGGATTCTGGGGAATCGGACTGTTTAGCGCAGTCACTAATTTACTGATGCTAGCGCCGGCAATCTATATGCTACAAGTGTACGACCGGGTTCTGCCTTCCGGAAACACGATGACGTTAATGATGTTAACCGTGATGATGCTAGGGCTGTTCACGCTTATGGGGCTGCTGGAATGGATACGCAGCGCTGTAGTGATTCGACTCGGAACGCAAATGGATATGAGGCTGAATCAACAGGTATATGACGCCGCATTCGAAAGCCATCTTCGAGGGAATACCTCAAACGCCAGCCAGGCACTAAATGACCTGACCACCCTGCGGCAGTTCGCTACCGGAAACGCACTGTTTGCCTTTTTCGACGCGCCATGGTTTCCCGTATATCTGTTCGTCATTTTTCTGTTACATCCATGGCTGGGGCTGATGGCGTTGGCTGGCGCTATCATATTGACTGTTCTGGCCTGGCTGAATCAGCACCTGACAAAAGAGCCACTGAAGCGGGCGGCGGAAATTACGGCCCTGGCTACACATCAGGCCAACGCCAATCTACGCCATGCCGATGCCATTGAAGCGATGGGGATGCTCCGCGTCCTGCGCGCTCGCTGGCTGGAACAACATATCCGCTTTTTACACAGCCAAAATCAGGCCAGTACAAAAGGCGCGGCCGTCACTGCGCTCTCTAAAAGCACCAGATTGGCGCTACAATCTCTGATACTGGGGCTAGGGGCGTTATTAGCCGTCGACGGTTCTATCACGCCTGGTATGATGATTGCCGGTTCCATCCTGGTTGGCCGTGTATTAAGTCCGATAGATCAAATCATCGCCGTATGGAAGCAGTGGACGCAGGCGCGCATGGCGTGGCAACGACTCAATACGCTACTCACCCGCCATCCACAGAGGATCCCGGGCATGCAGTTACCCACGCCGCAAGGAATATTGCAGGTAGAGCAGATCTGCGCAGCGCCTCCAGGCTCCCGAATGCCTTTTCTGAACCAGATTTCCTTTATGCTCGCTCCCGGAGATGTGCTCGCCATTATGGGGCCGTCAGGTTCGGGAAAGTCAATGCTGGCCCGCCTGCTCGTTGCTTCACAACCTCCATTAAGTGGCAAAGTTCGCCTTGATGGCGCCGACATGCATCAATGGGATAAAGGCGAGCTCGGTGAGTTCATCGGCTATCTGCCTCAGGAAATTCAGCTATTCAACGGCACTATCGCCGAGAATATCTCACGATTTAACTCTCCTAACGCCAATTTAGTCATCGCAGCAGCGAAAACAGCAGGCGTACATGACCTTATTCTGCGCTTGCCGCAAGGTTATGATACTCCGCTAGGAGAAAACGGCGGCGGTTTGTCCGGTGGACAAAAACAGAGAATCGCGCTGGCGCGCGCCATATACAAACAACCATCTCTAATAGTCCTGGATGAACCTAACGCCAACCTTGATGAAGAAGGGGAAAAAGCATTACTTGCGGCGATCGCTCAGCTAAAAGTCAGTCTCAGTACACAGATTTTAATCACGCATAAACCCACGTTATTAAGCTGTGCTAATAAACTGCTGATTCTACATTCAGGAAGAATTCAGTTTTTCGGTTCTCCATCTCAATTGCTGCAAAAACAGCAAAAAAACAAGCCAGCTATACATACCAGACTTCATTCGCCCTCAGTTGGTCAGGGTAATTCACCGGGCAGTAGCATTTAACCTCATTCGTCCTTTTTTGCGGTAGACTCAACAAGGAACAGTGTATATGTCAACGCATTCAGAAATAAATCACTCTTCGCCCGCACAGGAAGCTCCCTCGCCGGCGCTAATTGATTTACAACCATACACCGACGCAGGCCGTTATCTGCGACGTGGAATATGGACAGTGTTGCTGGGTTTCTGCGGGCTGCTGCTGTGGGCCTGCCTGGCACCGTTGGATAAAGGCGTGTCAGTCACAGGCAAGGTCATCGTAACAGACAACCGTAAAGTCGTTCAGCCTACCAGCAGCGGGCGCATCGCCCATCTGAATATTCGGGAAGGGGATATCGTCCAACGTGGCCAGATCCTGGCTACGCTGGATACCACCCCCGTGCAATCGCTGCACGATAATCTGTACCTCCAGTTGCAGGAGGCTCGAATAAGAGAGGCTCGACTACGGGCCGAACGCGATAATTTGCAGCAGATTTCCGAAGCGGTCGACAGCGAATATCCGCCTGCGGAATCCTCTTTTTCCCTGACCTTACAGCAGATGCGGCTATCGCAGCAGCAATTGTTTTCCAGCCGCCGTTCTGCATTGCGACAAGAGCTGTCCGCCATTAAGGCATCCATCCTCGGGACACAGGCGCAGTTTCAGGGCATCCAATCATTGCTGAATAGTTATCTGACACAGTACAGCCTGATTAGCGAACAGCTTACGGGTCTGCGTCCGTTAGCAAAAGAAGGCTATATTGCTCGCAACCGTCTGCTTGATATCGAGCGCCAAGCCACTCAGTTGCGTGGCGACATCGCACAGCAGCACAGCAGTCTGCAACAAACCAGTCAAGTGATATCCGAACTGGAGCAAAGGCTCCTGCAACGCCGGGAAGAATACCAGAAAGAAGTTCGAACCCAATTGGCCGAAGTACAACTGGGTATTCAAGATCTGACTCAACGTCTTAAATCAGCCAGATACGATTTGCAAAACACCCGTATTCTAGCGCCAGCCAGCGGCAGTATTGTCGGTTTAACACTGCATACCGAAGGTAGCGTTGTCAGCAGCGGACAAACGCTAATGGAGATTGTTCCCGCCAATCAGCCATTGCAAATTGATGCCCGCTTGCCGATCGACCTTGTCGATACCATCTCGCCGGGGCTGACAGTTGAACTGATGTTCACTGCCTTCAACCAAAGCACCACACCGCGCATTGATGGCATCATAACGCTGATCGGGGCCGACCAACTTATAGATTCGCAAACAGGCGTTCCCTACTACCCATTACGCATTAATGTCGATGAGAAAGAAAAACAGCAGATCGCTAATCTGGACATCCGACCCGGCATGCCCGTTGACGCGTTTATTCGCACCGGAGAGCGATCAATGCTTAATTACCTTTTCAAACCATTGCTCGATCGCCTGCACACGGCATTTACGGAGGAATAGCCATGTCGCAATCATACCGATGGCGCACCGCCATCATAGGTTATTGGTGTTTATCCGTCTGCCTGCTAAACGGCTATAGCTCTCACGCCGACGCACTGGGACTGATGGAAGCCTGGCAGCAGGCGCTTAAGCACGATCCAGGACTTCAAGCAGCGCGCCATGAGCGCAACGCTACAGTGGAAGAACGCAATATTGGCCGAGCGGCTCTATTGCCGAAGGTCAACTACGATTATGGTCAAGCGCGTGTTGATTCCACCGTGACCAACGGAGATCGAAGCGCCGACCGCGATTACACCAGCTATTCATCGACGTTATCGTTACAGCAGCCGCTGCTGGATTACGAAGCCTGGTCACGCTATCAGCATGGCAATACCAGCGCTCTGCAAGCGGAAGAGCTGTTACTCGACCAAAACCGGCAGCTCTTGGTGAAATTGTTCCAGACCTACACCAGCGTTTTACTTAACCAAGAGCAAATCATGCTGCTACAAGCACAACAACGCAGTTGGCGCGAACAGTTAAAGCTAAATCGCCGCCTGTTCGATATGGGAGAAGGCACGCGTACTGATATGCTGGAAACTGAAGCTCGCCTGAATATGAACCACGCCCTGCTAATCGAAGCCAGAGATAATCTGGACCTCAGTGAACAAACATTAGCAAAACTGCTGGGTAAGCCGACAATAAACGCAGCTCAACTTACACCGCTTAGTCCACATTTTATCCCTCAGTCATTGCAACCTGCAAATCTGCAACACTGGCAGTCGCTGACGTTGCGCTATAATGCGCAACTACTCGTAGCGGGATACTCTCTGGATGCCGCCAAATATAACATTGAACGCAACCGGGCCGGCCATATGCCACGCATTACGTTGGTGGCTAGCGCACGAAAAAATAGTTCAGAAACGGAAAGCACCTATAACCAAAAATATGATACCCGCTCTATTGGGGTCCAAGTCAACATTCCGTTATTCTCTGGCGGCGGCGTATCCGCCGCTACGCGCCAAGCGGCTGAACGCTATCGGCAAACAGCACTAGAGAAAGATGATTTAACAGCATCACTGCTGCTCGAAATACGCCGTCAGTTTAATCTGGTCGCTGGTAGTCAGGCTAAAATTGAAGCTTATCAACTGGCTGAACGCTCCGCTCAGGCGTTAATAAAGGCGACGCAAAAAAGCGTTCTCGGCGGCGAGCGGGTCAATCTGGATATCCTTAACGCCGAGCAGCAGCTTTATAGTACCCGGCGCGATCTGGCAGAAGCCCGCTATGCCTGGCTGACTGCCTGGCTGGAACTACACTATTACGCCGGTAAGCTTGATGATGACACATTGCAACAGTTGGCGAAAAATTTCAATTGAGGAGATCCCACCCGTAAGCCAATGCAAATAAGCTATGACCTGACTTCCGTCAGATCATAGCCTAGCATTAGGACATTACATCGAAGAATGATCAGATATAAGCAAGCTCAGGCTGTTCCGACGCCAGTGTATTCGCTCCGACCAGAATAACGTCTGCGTCTGCGCTACTGACCTCAACGTCGGAATCTTGCACCGCTTGCGTTTTCTGTTCTTCCTCCAGCAGCCACTCACGCATGCTCTGCACCGTCCAGATCGTGCCGTCGGCAAACGCCACATTCTCCACCCCGCGCTCATAGTACGCGTCGTACTGCGCCTTCAGTCGCACCGAGCCGCCGTCGCCTGCATCTGCCGCACTCGCCGCAATATGCAGGATCACGTCATTGCCGTCGCGCGTCAGACTCACCCGATCGGCGTTGATGTCTTCCAGCAGCAGCCGATCATCTTTGCCCGACCAGGCGCTCTTCTCTTCAATGGTGTCGTGACCATCGCCCCGGGCATAGTGATAGCGGTCATTGCCGTCCCCGCCGTTCAGATAATCGTCCCCCGTGCCGCCGCGCAGCCCATCCGCCACGTTAGAGCCGATCACCCGATCGTCGCCCGCCGTCTGCATCG
>NZ_JBEIAB010000019.1:0-91561 GCF_040240345.1 Brenneria sp. g21c3
TCGGCCTGTTTGAGGATGGCGATGATCTGACTGTCGGTAAAGCGTGATTTTTTCATAGCGAATCTCCTGCGTTCAGATTACGAGAAAATTCTACTTATGAACACTCCGCTTTTTCGGGGGGATTACCAGAGGTTATCGGCTGTAACCATTGACCAAACAATGAGACTGAACGCCCCTCCAGCGTTGGGTCGATCGTCTGGAACCTCAGCGGCGTTTTATTAGTAAAAGATAAATCGTTGTCAGTTTTATCGGCATAGGCGCCAACCAGCCACTTTGCCCCCTTATGCTCGCCTGATAACCTCAGCTCCTGGGATAAATTGCTAAGATGAAAATCCCGTTGCATAAAAAAACGCTCGGCGGGCATAAAGTCGGTGTCTTGCCTGAGTTTGTCATAATAGTCGGTTTTGGCCGTGATTGAACGGAGCGATACGCCGGAATCAAACTGGTGTGCGACATCCAAAGAGAAGGTCTCTCCCTCTGAATGATTCCAACTCGAAGTTCCAGAACGAACCTCATAGCGCGGTGCGGTCACGCTCCCCCATAATGATCCGCCATCACGATAGTTCAGATGGCTATAACGTAATGAGATGTCGCTGTTTTCATCAGGCGTCCAGCGAATAACGGCCCGCCCATCGTAGCTTTTACGATCATCGGCCCAGTCACCGCTGTAACGATTGTGGATAAATCCATCCTGTTCGCGAAGCTGACCGGCGATACCGACATAAAGCGTATCCTCAATAAGGGGATGCGCAATATCCAACCGTAAAACATGCTTATCACGGCTGCCCAACTCGCCGTCGACTCGGGCATAGGGGGTATCATCAGGCTGACGCGTATAAATATTCAATACCCCGCCTTCCGCATTTTTACCGTACAACGCAGATTGCGGACCGCGTAGAACCTCAACCCGCTCAACGCCCACTAAACTATTTTCAAACCCCTGATTGGCGATGGTGGGTACCCCATCCACCATCATTAACATTGAAGAAGAAAATGTGGTTGCATAGGAGGTCAGACCGCGAACCACCGGAGGATTAAAACCGGACTGACCCGTGCTCTGAAAGCTAAAGCTGGGCGTTTTACGCGCCAGCGTTTCTAAATCTTCTATCCCCTGACGATGCAGAACATCGTCAAAAAAAGTAGAAAGGCTGATGGGTACCTCCTCTGCCTGCTGTTCCGTTTTATCGGCAGTAACCATAATAACGGACTCCTCACCATAACTGAGTGAACACGCCGCCCCGGAAAAACCAATACAGATCGCTTGATAAAAGAGATGTTTTTTTATTTTAAGTTTATTCATAGCATTATTCTCTGGCACTAAAAATTCATAGAGTTAACAACGTCAAGTAAATAAGTTATTTCATGAGCTAACGACTGATGTACGAAAGCAGAGCCCCCTGATTTTATTTGATAAAAATTATCAATACAGTTTTGATTACTATGAGATAAGATCTATTCCGTATGGATTATTTTTTATTTCGATAAAATAAAGCATCTGCCAGCGACGACCCATTGACAGCAGGTGATGATTATCATATTCACCGCGCCGCGGCTCATCACCAGCTTTGTACGTTTCTTGCGCGTCAAAAACAGTTATGTTATAAAACCTAAATGACATCCATTATCATTTGACTCGATATTCGTATGAAAAATCCGGCATTGCGTCTGCGCCAGGAAAATGGAAGGTAATCAGTATGCTATTAAAAAAGGAATATCAGCTTAGCCATGAACATTTCCTCCTGCGCAACGATGAAAAGTCCGGCGCCACTCGTTTTCAACCAGTTGAAAATTATGGAAAATGCTATTCAGACCACTTTGAACTTGCCCCTGATTTAACATTAGTCCATTTACACTACAGCCCAATATGCGATCTGGTCATCAAAGCATCAGATAATCCACATAAAAATCATGTTTTAGTCATTACCTTCGGGCTACATGGAAAGTCTTGTTACCAGGCAACACAATCCGTTCCGACGGTTAATTTCACTGCGGGATACACTACGATTAATGCATTTCACCACTGTACCGGCCAGCGTCGCTATAAATCCGGTGAAACAACATCACAATTACGTCTGGTTATTGGGGGGAATTTATTGCGCCAATATATTGGCAAAGAACGCGCCGACTTATTATTAGGAAATGGAAAATTAAGCCAATTATCTTATCATAAAACACCACTCACCAGTCTCTCTCATGCTTCGATACTCACGCGCCACATTAATCATGATTCAGTCAGCGAAAATAAGTTAATATTACATACTCACAGTCTCTGTTTATTGTCTGAACAACTCGAACGTTTACTGCCACAAACTAAAGAAAGTAGAAAAAAATTCTCTCCCGATGAAATTCAAAAGTTAGAACAGGCGCAGAATATTATGCAACAGCGAATGGGAGAGTCCATAACCGAGGAGTACCTGTGTGCGACTCTCGGTATGAGCAAGTGTAAGCTCAGGGAAGGTTTTCGTTATCTGTTTAATTCCACGCCCTATAAAATGCTATTAGAAATGCGCATGCGCAAAGCCTATCTATTGTTGGAGTCAGGGTATCAAGTCGCTCAAACCGCCTGGAGCGTAGGGTATAGCCACCCTAATAATTTTAGCGTGGCATTTAATAAGTTTTTCGGTTATCCGCCCAAACTTGTTTTTCATAAACAATAACCGCACGAAAAACATTGGCGAGGGAAACGATTGAACCAGTCCGCGCGTGTTCAATACGCGCCTGCAACACAGGCGCATGAAGGATAAGCGTCACGACGGATTCACCGCGTCATTCGCCTTGCGATAATGCCGGACGAACGTGGCGATAATACCCGGCAGGCACATCCCCAGCAGGATCAGGCCGCCGCCCAGCAGCACATTGCCCGACAGGGTTTCGTGCAGTAGCCAGACGGCGAACAGCGCAGAGAATACCGGTTCAAGATTGTAAATCAGGATGGCGCGGGTCGGCGTGGTGTAACGCTGATAGCGGGTCTGAACCCAGAAGGCGATCACCGTGGAGAAGATCGCCGTCACCAGCAGAGCCAGCACCAGCCCGCTGTCCCATACCGTCGGTAACACCGCTTCTCCTCTGAAATGCTGAATCAGCATGATCGCCGCCGCCATTGAGACGATCTGTAAAAACGTCAGCGTCATATTGTCGTGACGGGCGCTAAGTCTGTCGAGCGCCATAATATGTAGGGCGGTGAACAACGAGCCAATGACCACCAGCGTATCGCCCCACTGTAGCTGCCAGCCGCGAATATCCGACATCAGATACAGGCCGGCGACGCCAAACAGCGTCGCCAGCGCCGCTTCAAATGACGGCAACTTGCCCGACAGCGGCCCGGAGAGCAGCAGCACCCAGATAACGCTGAGCCCGGCAAGGAATCCGGTGTTTGACGCTGTAGTCATTTGCAGGCCGAAGATAAGAAAGACGAACCCCGCCCCAAGCAGCAGGCCCAACAGGAGACCCGCCGACAGCGTTTTCAACGACATCGCTCGCAGCCCCCCGGCGCTGAACGGCAACAACAACAGCGCGGATAACATAAAGCGCAATCCCAACACCATCAACACCGGATGTGCGTTAACCGCCTGCTTCATCACTGGAAAACCGATGCCCCACCCTGCCGCCACGCACGCCAGCAACAGCTCGGCGACCCAGCGTTTGGGCGTAATTCCGCTCATGCTATTCCTCTCAGCCTCTGTGCTGCGAAAACCAATAGATCCAGAGCGGAGTCCAGTTCCTCAATCTCAGTGGCATAGCCGAAACTTAATCGAATAGCACTCTGGATAACGGCGTCATCCAGCCCCATCGCACTCAGCACATGGCTCGGTTTTTGCTCGGCGGAGTGGCAGGCCGAAGCGCTGCTCAATGCCACCTTCATTTTTAACTTCTTCAATAAAGTGCCGGCCTTAACTCCCGGCACAGAAAAGTTCACCGTATTCGGCAGACTTTGCCGGCGGCAACCGTTAATCACGGCATCAGGAATATGCGACAGCAGACGATCGATAAAATGCTGCTTCATCTTTTGCTGGCGACTTACGCGCTGCTGATGCGATGCAATAAACAGTTCCGCGGCCTTGGCCATGCCTGCCGCCCCGGGAAGGTTGACCGTACCGCTGCGCAGCCCCGACTCCTGGCCGCCGCCGTGGATCAGCGGCGAGTTAAGCAGAACCTCCGGTCGTGAACAATAGAGTGCGCCGATGCCCTTGGGACCATAAAATTTATGCGCCGACAGGCTGACAAAATCCGGCCTGAACTGCGCCACCGAAAACGGCAGTTTCCCCACCCACTGCGCCGCATCGGTGTGAAACAGGATATTGTGCCGGCGAGCGATGGCGCCAATCTCGTCCAGCGGCTGCAAAACGCCGGTTTCATTATTGGCCGCCATAATGGAGATCAGGCGGGTATCGGGACGTATCGCGGCCTGTAGCGAGGTCAGGCACACCCTTCCCTGGCTATCGACCGGCAGATAAGTGACCTCGACGCCGTAGCGATCGAGATGCTGGCAAATATTCAGCAGGCACTTATGCTCAATGGCGCTGGTGATGATATGCACCCTGCCATGAGGCAGGTAATAATCGGCGACCGCTCTGATCACGGTATTGTTAGCTTCGGAAGCGCCGGAATTGAAAGAGAGATGTCTCGGTTCGGCATCGATCAACTGTGCGACGATAGCGCGACACTCCTCCAGATAGCAGTTGGCTCTTATGCCTTCATAATGGCTGATGGAAGCAGTATTGGCGTAATATTCATCAACGCAATAGATAACGGCCTCACGGACTTCCGGCGCCATAACCGTGGTTGCATTATTGTCCAGATAAATCATGTTCGTTAACCCCGTGTCCCTGCGGTTATATCGCTATCCCGGCAAATTTCTGCGCGGGTATGATTCAGCGCTATACTGTGTTTGACCTCGGCAATTCTCCCTTCTTCATCGCCAAAGAAAATATTCACAATCGCGGCATTAAGGCAATCCTCATCCTGAAGAATGGAAAACGCGGATTTACCCTGAATCACTTTGATGCGGTCTGACATTTCGCACCAGTCAATGATCATAAACTTGTTCACGCCAAAGAACTGCTGTTTTAATTTCATCAATACATCGTCGTAATGCTGTGCGATAATAGCCGGACATTTCGCCGTATATACACTACCTTGACGCCGAGCGAGCAGGAAAGGCGTCTCCCCGGCCGGCGCTATTTTAATTTCGCTGTATTCTCCATCCTCAGTAATCACCAATCCTTCGGCGCCCTGCTTAATTTTTTTCTTAATATTTCTAATCGCACGGTTTTTGCAGGTGCGTTCAGAGAAAATCATTAATTTATCGCGTTTGATATGCGGACTGGCGGCAATGAACGCTTCCAGTTCATCGGGTAATCCCACTGAGTCCAGTCTGTCAGGCTCGGGAGGCGGGGTTAATGTACAGCTTTCTTCAGAACAGGCCATCCCCAAATCATCAACCAGAATGCCATAAACCAGCTTGACGTTTTTCTGGTAGGCTTTGATCAGCCGAGAACCAAAATCAACCGCATCTTTAAGCGAATTTAACGCGAAGTCGTCTACGCCGAATCGACTGTTAAAATGACCTGCTTCCAGATAGATCACCTGTTTATCGTCACTGCATTGATAGCAAGAATCAACAGAGGACATCAATGAATCGAAATAAAACTGAGGAGAGTTAATTCCATGTGATAGAGACATAATACCACCTTAACCTGAAAAGAGTGACAACTGACTATATTGGTAGCAACGAAATAATAGAAAACATAAAGAAAAAATATTCACTTCTCACAAGTGAAACAACAGTGCATTAATATAAATTGAATATAGAAAATTAACTTCAATACGCCATAAAGTTGATTACTCCCATCCCTGAAAATCAGGCCAGAGTAAAACATGGATATAGTTCCTCTGCAACCCGAAAATCCCATTTTCATTCATAAAAAAACAGATTTCCGGCTCGATTAATTTATCCAATGGAAAATTTCATTTAAAATCACTCAGATATATAAACGCATAAAAAAACAGAATAATTACCTAATAAAATAATTATTAATAATTGAATGATAAGCCTAGTTAATAAATAATCCCGCTAATCGGCGACAACATTGCCATAAACGCAAGCGAGTTTTAGAACGACAGCCGCGCAGGAGAAACCCGCATCAAATCTTGATTGCCACGTCAGAACATCAGGTTTTAAATGAATTCAGCTCAAGCAATACACATGCGTCGTCAAACCTGCGCAGTATGCACTGCCTCCCATGATACGGCGCCATTACTCTGATAAGGCACTGGATACAATTATCACTCGCGTGATTAAATGATAATCAACTAATCGTGGATAATTAATTGTAAAAAACATTTACATTCTTCCGCCAATGGATGTTTGATATATAGCGTCCTTATAAAAAGTAAAGGATCATACCGTTGCCCTTTATTAAGATTTATAAAACTAAAAAAACCTTATCACGCCAATATAAATATCACTGTCGGTAAATAGGTTGACTAGCATTTGAAAATGGTTTTCTGATGTAATAGTATTTACTTGTCATCGTATATTTTCATGCATATAGTAATGTCACTTTCTCGTTTTACTATAAAATATATTGTATGCTATCTATATCTTCTTAACCATCAGGACGGAAACAAATGAGTGAAGCCCTCAAAATATTAAATAACATTCGTATACTGCGTGCGCAGGCGCGTGAAATCGATCTGGAAACACTGGAAGAGATGCTGGAAAAGTTGACCGCCATTGTTGAAGATCGCCGTGAAGAAGAATCTGCAATCCAAAAAGAACAGGCTGAACGTCAAGCCAAAATCGAAGCCTTACGCGCCAAACTGCTGGAAGATGGCATTGATCCTACCGAACTCCTTGCCGGGATACCGCCAAAAGCAGCCAAGGCTAAACGTGCGCCTCGTCCAGCCAAATACAAATATATTGATGAAAATGGCGATGAGCAAACCTGGACCGGTCAGGGCCGGACGCCTAAAGCCATCAAAACGGCGCTGGATAACGGTAAGAAATTGGACGATTTCCAGATTTAACTAATTAACGCCTGTTTTTCATGTTGCTGTATGAAATGTCTCTTATTTGTACGAGTAGTCATTAAAATACAGCAACATTTTCATAAAAATACAATCTCGCGGCTTTGCTTTTGACAAAAACTCATCTTCATTCCTGCCTGTAATATTATAGGACTGAGCATGAAACCGACTATCGCGCTCATCTGGACTGGCTCGACATTAAAAATAGATTTTAAACCGTTCGCCGTTTGGATGTAAAAATCTCAGACTTGGGCTGATACATTTGAGGCTTATCACTGTCGGCGTCGCTGGGTCTGGGCAACGCCAGTATCCCGGGCCACGGGCAATTTCAATAAACGTTTTAGGTTTCCGCTGGCGATGTTGCGGCGCGCATCGTCATCCAGACCCAGACTATCGAATACCCGGTTCAACGGCTCGCGGATCGCTCCCCGGTTGATGATTGGCCAGTCGCTGCCGGTAATAACATGATCGCTGCCTAGCAAATCGATGGCATGGGCAATGGTTTGCGGGCTAAACCCCATGGTGTCGATATAGATATGCTGGCGTAATTCTGCCGGGGTTCCCGCCAGAAAGCGCGCGGTATGATCAAAAGCGGCGCTTAGGGTCAGACCGGCAATGCCGATAGTGGCGATAACGATCTGTAAGCCCGGCAACGTCGCCAGCAAGTCGTTATGCAATAACGAGATGAGCGCGGCCGCATTGATGGTTCCCCGCGCCAATAGAATGCCTTGATGGTCATAATCGGCCAGGCGTTCGGTCAATACCGGCGGATTCACCGGATGGATAAAAACAGGTATTTTCAGCTCGGAGGCCAATTGTAAAGTAGGCCGAGCCTCCGCCGCATCCAGTAAAAGATCCCCGCTGGCGCTCTCAATGAATAATCCCGATAACCCCAGTTCCCGGATCGCCCGTTCAGCTTCGCGCGCGCCCGCTTCGCCATTAAAGGCGTCGACGCTGGCCAAGGCGTAAAGTTTACCGTGGTGGCGTAGGGTCAGTTCGGCGAGATAATCGTTAATGTCCTGAATGATTTTCGTCGGAACACGCCGTTCCTCGCCGCCCACGAACGCCAGAGGCGTATTAATCACCCTCGCCTCCAGATCGCCCTTATCCACCTGTTCCAACAAGGCGTCGATACTATGCAGATAGCGATAATTCTCTTCCCAGCGCGCCTGCTGGGACGCAGCAAAATTCGGGCGCAGGGCGGACCATTGCGCACCGACATGGTGGCAGTGAAAATCAATAATACCCGGTGTGGACATAAACGATTGCCTTATGATTTTCGCTCGTCGCCGACCAAAGCCAATGAGCCCGGCAATAGGAAGACATCTACTACAGCAGCTCGGTCGACAACGGTCAAATGACTATAATTTATTCTCTTATTAGTTATTTATCTTTGGCGTCGAATAATATGCCGACTCCAGAAGAGGTTATCCTCATCAGAACTTATCGCAATCGCGCGTTTATTGACTTAACCACGTTATTCTCACCCGTCAGGCATGAGGAACCATCAGCCTCACATTCTTGATTAAGAAATCAATAAATACTCTGGCTTTAGGCGGGGTAAGATAATTGGCCGGCGATATGATATAAGCGACATCTTGTTGTGGCGGTATCATTTCATATTCAGGCAGAACGACGACCAGTTCGCCGGACTCAATCAGTTTCTGCGCCACAAAGTTGGGCAAGATACCGATACCGCGGCCTTGCAGCAAAGCGTCCAGCATCGCATCGCCGTTATTGGTGAGCAACCGGGGCTGTATTAAAAGCGGGTATTCCTGATCGCCCCTGGCGAAGCGACAGATTGATCCAAACCCTCGGTCTTTAGGCATAAAGACAGCATGCTGTTTAAGCTCATCCAGCGTGTCCGGTCGTTCCCGGTCATATTTTTGGGCGCAGACCAGAACATAATTCACCGGAATCAGCACCCTGGCGACCCAATCTTCGGGCGGGCGATGGGTAATTCTAATCGCAAGGTCATAACGCTCCCGGAGCAGGTCAGCAAGATTGTCCGACAGATCCATATCCACCCGTATATCCGGATACTGCGCCAGAAAGTGCGGCAGCAGCGGTGAAAGA
The DNA here is from genome assembly GCF_040240345.1 of Brenneria sp. g21c3. Taxonomy (NCBI): domain Bacteria; kingdom Pseudomonadati; phylum Pseudomonadota; class Gammaproteobacteria; order Enterobacterales; family Pectobacteriaceae; genus Brenneria; species Brenneria sp. g21c3. The sequence continues at coordinate 9,106 of NZ_JBEIAB010000019.1, forward strand.
ACCATTTTGCCGAGCGTAACGGGCGCCGTAATGCGAAGTAATCCCTGCGGGACTTCACTGTAAGTTTGCGCTCTTGCCAGCAATTCATTCGCCTGCTCAATAATCGCACAGGCCATCTGGTAAATTTCCCGCCCGGCTTCCGTCACCTGCAAATATCTTGTCGACCTTTGCAACAGCACAACATTCAGATCTTTCTCCAGACGATCGATCTGTCTGGCGACGGACGAAGGGCTCAACGACATTGCTCTTCCCGCCGCAGAAAAACTGCCGCCCGCCACTACCTGGGTAAAGGTCACCAGATTCGGCAGGAGTCCCTCGATGTTATTTATGCGCACGGTGCAAAACTCCTGTTCGAATATGTCTATTCACAGATGCCGAAATATCTTCAACACTACACCTGACAGCTCAATCCGGCTCCTTCTTATCACAGATAAATATCCAAGAGGGAGAAGAGGCGATGATTAAAGACAATACGAAAGCGACGATTTTCCAGGCAAGGTTAGCCTGGGATACGCAAGCCATGCTAAGGAAATATTCTCGTGAACACGACAGAAAAACAATCCGGTACAATTCAGTTGACCATCGCCATGGTTCTATCCGGCACCATCGGGTATTTCGTCATCGAGTCCGGTCAGTCCCCTATTAACGTGGTCTTCGCCCGATGTCTGGTAGGTAGTCTGTGTCTGGTTATTTATTGCCTTTATGCCAGGTTATTTACTACGACCTATCTTACTATCAGGAATATAGGGTTGATGATTATCGTGGGATTATCGGTCGTCCTTAACTGGCTCGCGCTATTCAGTTCATATCAATATGCGTCTATAGGCGTCACGACGACCCTATACCATATGGCTCCATTCATTGTTTTTTTCGCCGGCGCGTTTCTTTTCAAAGAAGGCGTGAGTAAATCCAGGCTCGTATGGCTGCTCATCGCTTTTCTGGGCGTCGTGCTGATTGGCGCCCCGGACAATCAAACTATCGCCGTCGGCAATTCATACCTTCTTGGCTGCGGGCTGGCTCTTGTTGCCGCGGCATTATATGCAATAGCCACTCTCGCCAGTAAATTTATCAATAACATACCGCCGCATATTATCGCGCTATCTCAGATGTTGATTGGCGTCGCGCTCTTATTGCCATTAACGGATTTCAGCCAATTGCCTGACACGTTATGGCGCTGGAATTGCCTTATTATACTCGGCATCGTCCATAGCGCTTTCATGTACATCCTGATTTATGCTGCGTATAGAAAATTACAGACAGCCGCCATCGCCATTCTCTCCTATATCTACCCCGTCGCCGCAGTCATTATTGATTACGTCGCTTTTGATCACGTTTTCTCAGCCTTACAAATCGCGGGAGGGGTGATAATCCTCGTCGCCGGACTCTGCGGGACGCTGAATCTGAATCCTTTCATTTTAAAGAAAGCGCAATAATTTAATCCTCCACAGATAAACAATGCCCCCAGGGATAGACCCAGTCACGATACTGAAAAAAGTCGGCCCGGCACTGAGGTTTGGTCTTCTCTTACTCGTTCATGAATTATCAGCCAGAAAATACGGAGCGATAGAGTCCCTATGGCTGACGGAAATAAACGTATAGAGAACGGTTAGCCGTTCAACCAACCATTTGAGGAAAACGCGTGACGACACGGCTTGCAGCACCACCGGAACCTAAAAAGGATGATGAATATTATGACGATGTCGACATTCCGGCCACAACGTTTGTGCTGGACAATGGCCTTACCGTTATTGTCCATGAAAATCATGACGTCCCTCTGGTTTCACTAAATCTGATTTATCAAGTGGGCTCGAAAGATGAACCCGCCGGGAAAACCGGCTTTGCGCATTTATTTGAACACCTGATGTTTGAAGGTAGCGAAAATGCGCCAGGCTCGTTTCTGGAAAACCTACTGAAAGCCGGCGCCTCAAACCTCAACGCCTTCACCGGGCAGGACCGTACCACTTACCATGAAACCGTGCCTGTCGGCTCGTTGGATTACGCGCTGTTTATCGAGTCTGATCGGATGGGGCATTTTTATTCGACTATCAATCAAGCCTCGCTGGATCAGCAGCGTCGCGTGGTGCTGAATGAAAAGCTGGAAACGGAAAGCGGTCCTTACGGCAAACTTCATGAACTGAAATTAAAAGGGTGCTTTCCCGCTTCACATCCTTATGCCCACACAGTCATTGGCGAAGTGAAAGATTTGCGGGAGGCAACGCTGGAAGATGTCCAGCGCTGGTTTCGTACCTATTACACACCGTCAAATGCCGTATTGGCTTTAGCCGGTGATATTGATGTGGAAACCGCTCGGGAAAAAGTCACGGCCTGGTTCGACCATATTCCCCCTGGCCCGCCGTTATCCCGACCAACGGTATGGGTGCCCGCTATTCCTGAAAACCGACGCGATGTCTATCAGACCAGAGTGCCGAATAGCAGCTTAATGCTAACCTGGAACATCCCGCCTTATGGCGACAGGGCTACCACCTTACTGTCGATGGCGGCGGATATGCTTGCATCGGATATTTCCTCGTTACTCATCAAGCGATTGGTATATCAGGAAAAAATTGCCAGCCAGGCAATGGCGAACATTCATTATGCATCGTTGGTGAGTCAGTTTGTGATTAGCGTGACGGCAGTACCGGGCGTCGATCTGGCCCGCATTGAACAATCTGTACATGAAACGCTGCAACATTTTCTGACGCACGGCATTGATGACGATACGCTGGAACTGGTTAAAATAACGGCGTTATCCGCCTTCGCCAACGCCTGCAAAACTTCTGCGCCTATCGCGGAATTACTCTCCAGCGCTCATGTGATGTTAGGTGAGGCGAACCGCTATCGGCAGATTATCGACACCCTCAAACAGGCCGATGTGGAAAGCGTCCGGCAAGTTGCACAGCGCTGGTTGGGATGCGCTTGCCATACGATGCACATCGTTCCATTTACCTCAGAAACGACAGCGGTACAGCCCGTCGATCGCTCAACGCCGCCCGCGATTTTACCGCCTATGCCTTTTCAACTTCCCCCAATACAATACGGGCAATTAGACAATGGGTTATCGCTGGTTCTGATAGAACGCCACAGTCACCCCACCGTCAACATTGATGTCGTCTTACCCCGTGCTGAAGAACAAACTCCGGGTGAAGCGGCGTTACTATTTGATTTGCTTAATCAGGCAGGCGCCGGCGAGCGTGACGCTTTTGAATTCGCGACCGCGACCCGTCGTTTAAGCGCATCGATTAACGTTTGGCGCCGCGTACAGACAACGACATTATCGCTGTCATGCCGTCAATCACAGTTGGCCGATTCACTTGATCTCTTCCTGGACCGCTTTCAGCGCTCCGCGATAGCGCCAAGTGACTTTGAACGCCAGCGTGACTTGCTGAGGGATACCCTCAGCGGATTAAGACACGACGTGAGTGAGATGGTGAGCCGTCTGCTGCCGGCGGTGATGTATCCTCAGGGACATCCTTACCGTAAACCCCCAGGCATTGAAGGGACGCGATCTAGTCTGGAAAGTATCACGTTCGAACAACTTCAACAGTATCAGGCTCGCGCGCTCCGCCCAGTGGGAGGAAGGTTACTCATTGTGGGCGATACCACGCTGGATCAGATCGTCCCGATCCTGAATAACTCGCTCGGCAAGATCCCCTGGCGCCGGGAAAATGAGCGAGTCGGCGCTCACCAGGTGATGACAGCGCGGCAAAACCCGCTCTTTGTCTTTGATGTTCCCGGAGCGGAACAGTCGGCTATCGCAGCGGCAACCATGATCCCCGGTCTGGAATGGCCGCATGAAGCCAGTTTCAACATGCTGAATGAGATACTTGTCAGCGGCTTCGCCTCACGAATCAACCTGAATCTGCGTGAAGACAAAAACTGGACTTATGGCGTACACGGTCAGTTGTTGAACGATTTGGGCGCACGGGTTCATACGGTACAAACCGCGGTTCAGACCGATCGCACCGCGGAGGCTATGCAGGAAATCATTGCCGAATATAGCGCGCTTATCGCTGAACGCCCTATCACCGCCAGCGAATTGCAGGAAGTGAAAACGGCGGCGTCGTTGAGTCTGCACAGCGCCATCGAAGGGCTGGACGGCCTGAACAATATGCTGTCTTACCTCGTACGTTATCAACTGCCGGACGATTACTGGCGGCGTTATCAGGAGCGTATTGGCAAAACCACCGTGGATGATGTCAATACGCTGGCAAAAACGCTTTTTCATCCAGAAACGTTGACATGGATTGTGGCCGGAGATTGGTCGGTTATTCGGGCGTCGGTTCAGGCACTGGCGTTGAACGACATACAGGTGATTGCGGGCGACGGCGATCATTTGTATGACGCAAACACCGCATGAAAGCCTGCCAGACGGCATTCACGTATTCCGTTGTATTACCCTTTCTTTCATATTTGGAGTGGCTATGTCTGATGTAATCGTTACGGTGACGGATTCCTCACTGAACAGTTTGTTGCAAGAGTCCGAGGCGCCGGTTCTTGTGGATTTATGGGCGACCTGGTGCCAGCCGTGCCTGATGTTAGCGCCGCTGCTGGAAAAGATCGCCGCTGCCACAGCCGGCAATTTGGTTATTGCAAAACTGGACGTAGATCAATATCCCGCAGTGGCTCAGCAACTGCGAGTAAGGGGCATCCCAACCCTGCTTCTGTACAGCCATGGCAAAGAAGTATCCCGAAAAATTGGTGTTGATTCGCTTTCCGATTTGAATAACTGGCTACGTGATAACGGGGTTGCGGTTGAGTCTGACGAAGAAAAAATATCATGGCAGGCTGGGCAATCGAGCGCCTTTTATGGTGACGACGAGCTGGCCGCTTTTTTTTCTGCACGTCTGCGACGAGAAGCGGCCGCTCAGCATATCGCATCTTATTGGCAAGTGCCCCTGGAAGAAGGAAAGCAGGCACTGCCTGCCGCACTGGTAAAGCAAGATAAGCCAGGCGTTTTTGAAAAACTGACCGGCATACCCGCCGCCGTGGGAGAATGGATACATTTTCTGGATTATTCGACGCCTGAATTCGCCGACGAATTGGCTGCGTCGTTAAAAGCGGGGAAAGATCTGAGTTTACTGCCGATACAATTGATCACGACCTGGTTACAGGATACGCGTACTCAATGGGACCCGTGGCTGGCAGATGAAGTCAATCAATTCCGCCAACGCTGGTTAACGCTGGTACGCCCCTACTTGAATGGCGAAGAAACGTTACGCAGGGCGTGGATAGCGTTACGTGAAGATGCTCAGAACTACCTGATCCCACGCAGCGAGGAGTATACCTTCGAGCGCTATGTGGCGACGGTGATTTACGAACTTTCTCCGCCAGGAGGTATTAATGACGCGGAGACCTGGGGCGCCCTGCTTTACGCGCTTAGCGAAGCACAAACTCGAATCGAACAGATCCTTGCCGGCTGGACGGAAGATGATTTTCAGCGACCGAAGCAACGCGACTTATGGCTTCATGAACATATGGATCCTAACCTACCGGAGAAAGACGCGCAGCAGGCTTATGAGCAATTGCTGTCCCGCTGGTCTCAGGCCCATGAAGCATTTATAGCCAAAGAGAATGATTTTTACCAACAGCAAACGGCATTGTTAAAAAAGGCATTTTCGCCGTTACGGGCGCAATGTTCCCGCTTGTTGCGCGAGGCTCCCGCGGCCGACGATACAGTTTAAGCGCGATAAAGCGTATTCGTTTGATCTGACGGACAAAAGACAGGCCGTTGACACATAACCCCCTTGTCGAACGGCGATAATGGAATACAAGAGTAAAGCGTCCGCGCCAGGGACAACACTTGTTGGGAACGCCTTTCAACGTCGCTTGCGACGGTCTCCTAAATGATAAGGCGTTCCCAGCTTATTCCGGGTAGATGCTGTTTCATTAACTGGTTTGGCGAATAAAAAACTCGATTGGAACCACCAGTTCCAAACGGTCGCCTTTCATGACATTCATAGGAGGCGGAGGCAGCGGCGAGGCGCGCTTGATTAACGCCAGCGATTCACGATCCAACAGGTCGTACCCATTGCTTTTCACAATGGTTGAGCTTAATACATTTCCACGTCCATCAATCACAAAACGAATCAATACCGTATCCTGCTGTTTTGAGCGAAGAGCATAAGCCGGGTAGCGTTTTTCCTTTTGTAATTTAGCGAGAATATCCGATTCCCAACTGCGCTTCGCCTGTTGAGATTGCAAAGTGCTGGCCGCCCCCACTTGGGCCGCACGGTTCTGATCGGCCTTTTGTTCCATATTATTGTCCCGTCGCGCAACGGAAGACTGTACCGGCAATCGGTCGAGGGGGCGCTCCTGTTTTTCCGGTTTCGACAGCCGTTTTTTAGGCTCCGGTTTTTTCTTTGGCGGCGTCTTTTTTTCCCGTACGGCGACGTTAACCGGCGCCGGAATCTCTTTTACCGGCGTCTCAGGAATTATCAGTTTTTCCGCAATAATCTCTTTGACTGGTTCCAGCGCAGGAGCCGTTGGCGTTTGGTCTATACTCACGATCCGGGTGGATGTCGGTAACGCGAGCTCCACCACAATCGGCGCCGCCGCCGGCATTTGCGGAGGAAGCGCAGGTGCGAATTTCGGGGATGATAAAAACGTCGCTGCGATACCTATATGCCCGCCAATCACCAGCAACGGGCAGACGAACCAGCGAAGTCCATCACGCCATCTTTTCGGTCGCAATGAGACTTCTGAAATCATGATTGATTATCTCCGCGCGACGCGCCCAGCCCCACCAGCGCGACCTTCGTGTAGCCCGCATCGCGCAGAAGATCCATCAACCCCATCAGCGCGGCATAGTCGACCTCTTTATCCGCACGCAGGAAAACGCGGGTTTCCTTATCGCCATGCGTAATCAACGCCAACTTAGCAGAGAACTGTTCACTTGAAACTTCAGCATCGCGAATATAAATAGCGCCATGTGTTTTAAGGCTAATGGTCAATGGCTCTTTTTCGCTGGGCGGCGATGAACTGGTGGTCGATGGCAAATCAATCGGCACGCTAACCGTAGAAAGCGGCGCCGCAACCATAAAAATGATCAGCAAAACCAGCATGACATCAATAAAAGGCGTGACGTTGATCTCATGCAAAGCATTCAGATCGTCATGCCCGCCTGACTGAGTAGGGGATGAAAAGGCCATATTTACGCTGCGCTCACTAAGGAATCTTTATGGGACGAGCCAACCTGCGCTTCGCTGTTTTGTCGATCCAGCTCCAGACTCAGCAAACACATTGTCAGCGTTGAAGCATCGGAAAGCGCCAAACGGTAACCGCTGATTTGCCGAGAAACCATGTTATAAAAAATGACCGCAGGCACGGCGACGATAAGACCCAGCGCGGTCGCAAATAGCGCTTCCGCAATACCGGGGGCTACCACGCTGAGGTTGGTTGAATGTGACTGTGCAATGGATATAAAGCTGTGCATGATGCCCCACACCGTACCAAACAGACCGACGAAAGGCGCGACGGCGCTGGTGGTGGCCAGAATGCTGGCGCCACGCGTCAGCACGCGCACCTCCGCCGCCTCCGTTCGCTGTATTCGTGCATGAACACGTTCTTTTATATGCGCTGGAGGATAGTGTTTCCCGGTATTGGCGTTTAGCTCTGTTTTAGCCAGCGTCAGCATATCAATGCACGCGGCGGAAGGATGTAGAGAGGAACTGTGCAATGAGGTTGCCTGAGCAAGCAATTGCACGCTTGCTTTCACGCGGCGTCGGTGGAGCGACACCTCCCAGGTTTTAGCCAGCCATAGTGTCCAACTCAGCAACGAACCAAAGATCAGTGTCAGAATAACGCTCTTACCGACGATATCCGCCTGTTGGTAAAGTCTGACTGGCGAAAAACCGCCATTTTGAGCCGCTGGAAAAGGAGGCGTCGGTTCTATCCGAGACGATGCCGAACCCATCGCGCGCGACACGGCGGGTACGTTGCCCGTATTATCTGCCGGCATCACGGTGGTTGATATACTTTCCGGCGTTATCTCGGCCGGGCTGGAGACGGTGACGTCGGCATAGGCATTGATGTCGCTCAAACAAAAAAATAACACGCTGAGCCGTAAAGCCCGCTTCACTCCTGACAGGTTTGGCATACGCGCCAGTCTTTCAGACGATATGATATTCACATTCACTCCTCATCCAACGACAAAAAAACTTGCCGCATGCAATAGCGGCGACTGTCTCTAATGGGGAAACGTTTATCCGGGCAGAAATTCACAAGAAAAAATGAAAAATTTTTATAAGACAAATGGAGGCCGGCCAAATAGCGCCGGAATTCTATTAATAGACGGTTGTTGATCACCGTCCCCGACCGTATTCCACGCCGCCATGCGCCAGACAAGTTGGATGTGCTTCTGGCTGGATAGATGTATTGCTATTACAGGGAGCGCCAACGAAAAACAGCGATAAAGCGCGAGTTTGAACGGCCGGTTCAGATACCATTTTCAGATGCGATTTTTACTCATCATCACCCGAGCAGAAAGGTATCGCAGGAACAAAAGTAGACAATATATCTCAAACTCGCTTTTCAAAAATTAAAATGATATCGATAAATTATAAAACTTAATATATTAAAGGTAATTAAGTTATTTTATCCTGGATTAGTCCGGTGCTTTCATCATCAGTTCACGGCAATGTAGTAATGCTCTCACAATATATTTCTCCACCAGACTCCTTGAGACTCCCATACGCGCTGCAATCTCTGCATGCGTCAACCCCTCAATACGACTCAGATATAACATTTCACGGCATTTTTCAGGCAACTCGGATAATGCCTGATCAATCACTGATAGTTGTTCTTTATGATATAGACGGTCTTCTTCAGAAGGGGAATAATTTTCAAACAGATGAATCGCGCCGTCCAGAAGCTGTGTCCTGCGTCGTTCAACGCGAAGATAATCCGTCGCGGCATTAAGGGCGACACGAATTAAATAATTACGCGCATCGTTATAGGTTGGAAATTCATTGGCGATGGACAGGACACGAAAATACATTTCCTGCGTCAAATCTTGTGCAATATGCCGGGAGCCAGTTCGATGATAAATAATTCGTTGTAGTGTGGACTGGATATCAATAAAAACATCCACAATATTGATACTGTTCGCCAACACCATAAACATCCTCTATCCTGGTAAAAACAGCAAAAAAATGATAATAAATGGCAGATTATTACGCCATCTTTGCGAAGGTAAAATAAATTAAACATGAAAGCTAATACATTTTTTGCATATCAAATGCATTGATCTTCCAGTGCAAAAAATCTTTCTTTTTTCAGGTTCATTATACCCATATAACCCATCCACCCTGGTTCGGTATTGCCATAAAATATTTAGCAAATTACGAAACACCATCAGCCTGGCTGTTTAAACTCATCACGTACTGGCGGGCGCTAATGAAGTCGAGCGCGCCTTCAGCCAGATAACCGGACCAACTTGTTTGACCTCGATAGGCAAGACGCGTTGCAGCCCATCCAGCCACTCATTGATGTTATGAACATTGACCACCGTGTTGATCTTCATATGCTTTGCCAGCGAGGCGTCGTAGAACCAATAACGTTTATCGTAGCGTTTCAACGCCTGCAACACGTCATCCAACGATGTATTATCAAACTGTAAGCGCCCGCTACGCCAGGATAAAGCCTGTTCAGCATTAAGACGAGTGATAGCTGGCTGATTATCGTCTGACGTAAAACGCACCTGTTCATTCGCCGTCAAATAGAGATTCCGATCAAGAGAACCGCCGCTCACCTGAACCCGGCCGCGTGTTACCGTTACCCATATGGCGTTATCGTCACGCCTGATAGAAAATGCCGTACCCAGCACCCGCACTTTGCCAAATCCGGCATCAATGACAAACGCTTTATCAGGGTCATGCGCGACATCAAAATACGCTTCTCCCTGCGCCAACTGCACCTGACGCAGCGTTGGACGATAGTCCACGTTCAGCGCGGTATTGGTGTCCAGTTGAACCTTGCTGCCATCCGACATGGCGACCAAACGCTGCTCTCCCGTCTGTGTACTGTAATCATAACGATGCAAGTGGCTGTATACGCCAACCGCCAGCGCCACAACCACGCTTGCCGCCACAGCCAGATTGCGCCTGCGTCGCCCAGAAGAAGGGGCGGCTGGTACGGATAGCGGCACCACGTTATCATTATCGGTTGATAAAGACGCGGGCAGCGCTTCGCCTACGGTAACCCACAGTTTACGGGCTTCATCCATTGCTTTGGCATGCTCAGGGCTCTGACTATGCCACTCTCTGAAAGCAGCCAACATGGATGGAGAAGATTCGCCTGACGTCAATCGCACCAGCCAGGTAATGGCCTCTTCTCCTAATGCGGAGGAATTTTTATTACGCGGTTCAGTAGAAATGGGCTGCTCCTTCACAGGTTCATCTCGTTATATGCCATTATGCAAAAAACATTCATCGCCTTCGACTGACGCGGGACACTCAGCGGGCGAACAGGGAAAAAAGGCGATGTCGTCTTCCTGGCGATAAGTATTGCTCGCACTTTCAATATTTGTATCCGTAGGTGTCGAAAAAATCTACGTTTCATTGCGTAAACTTCGTGTAAAACAACCGCGCGTCGAACTCTCAATCAGCATTTATTCTGTTAACTTATGCGCCTTGAACCCGGATTAAAGCTGCACTTCCGCGGCACTCATCCGCACCTGCGAGACAGGTAAAAGCTGCCACCGTCCCTCATCCAACAGTCGTAATGCATTCTTATGATAACGCAGCAAACTCTCGCGATGTCCGATGCTGATATAGCTAAACCTGGAATCTTCCAGTAAGCGATATAATTGACTTTCCGTCTCGTTATCCAATGCGCTGGTGGCTTCATCTAAAAAAATATAACGGGGTTCCAACAACATCACCCGAACAAAAGAAATACGCTGTTGCTCACCCAGCGACAAGACTTTAGACCAGTCTTTTACCGTATCCAGATTACCGTGCTTGTGCAGCAAATCACCCAACATCACCTGCTGCAACAATGCCGCCAACGCCTCATCGCTAACCGAGGGTTCGGTAAGGGGGTAACACAGTTGGCTGCGCAGGTCCCCCCGGAAGGTATAAGGGCGCTGCGGTAAAAACAAACAATCACGCTCCCCTTGAGGCAACGCAATCTCGCCCTCCCCGCGATTCCATAATCCGGCCATTGCTCTGAGCAGCGAGCTTTTGCCAACGCCGGTTCGTCCTACCACCACCAATCGGGTATCGCTAGCCAATTCAAGATTCAATGCGCGCACCAGAGCCTGCTCACCGCCAGGCGTCTGCAAAGTGACGTTTTTGAGACGAATGGTGTGACTATCGGTTAGCGTCAAACGAGATACATCGCCGTCTTGTCGCCCCCGTTCCAATGCCAGAAATTTTTCATGGATTTCCGCTAAACGAATGACCCCCGGCACCGCCTGGCTCAATTGGGGAATAAAATTCATGACCAGCGATAAACTGCTCAACAGCATGGAGGCCGACACGGTCGCCTGACCGATAGTGCCGTAATCAATCTCTCCGGAAAAATAGAGGGGAACCAAAATTACCAGCGGCATAAAGGTCCATACCAGCCCCGTACCTTCATTCACTATCTGAATATAAATGTTATAAATAATTGACCGCATCTGTTTTACGACGGCGTTGCCCATACGCGCCATGATGTGCCGTTTCTCCACCGGCTCTCCCTGATAAAACGCGATATTTTCCGCATTATTGCGCACATGCGTTAGGCCATAACGTAAATCGGCCTCCGCGACGGTAATATCGAAGTTCTGCTTGATGGTCGGCTTGTAAAGAAAGTACATCAGGATAGTTTGCAATACCGCATAACAGACCACACTAACGAACATAACCGGGGAAATACTCATTAAAATGCCAGCCTGTACGCCAATATCTAGCGTGGTCCCCAGAAGTTGACGAGGCAACATGGATAACGTCGTGCAAAATGGTTCAACTTCCGTCTGAATGCGTTGATCGGGATTATCGATCTTCTCATCCATCAGAATCTCATAATAGGTCCGCTTGGACAGGTAATTATCCATCAGGTGCGTGGTTAGCCATTGCCACCAGTGCTGATTAAGCAACGAATCAACAAACTGCTGAACCAGATTTGCGCCAAAACGCAATCCGCCAAACAACGTGAGCCACAGAAACAGGCTCCAGTAGAGTTCCTGTTTTTTGTCCACCAACGCATTCGTGACGTCTGCCGTCAATGAGGAAAGGTACGCGCCGGACAGGCTGAACAACGCGATCATTCCCAGCAGAAAAGACGCCGTCAGCCAGGATTTCCATGCCCCCGGCCTCACCCAGTAGGGAAGACCAAGTTGATACACCCGTCGGAAAAACACGCGATCGATGCGATATTTCCGCGGGTCATTTAATAAATCAGACAGCATGACCGTCATAGTTCCACTCCCGACAAACGGCATAAAGCGTAATAACTGAATGTCATAACGATAACCGAATACACTATACGGCCCGTTGAACAGGTTCTGCTTCGACTGCCCGACTGGCGTTCATCTGTTGATGGATCCGCCACTTCCCTTCCGGCAGCAATTGCAGCGTTTGTTGATGAAACGCCAAAATGGTCTCACGATGGCCGATGCTAATGAACGTCGTCCCTGAGGCAAGAAGACAGCGGTATGCGCACCTTTCCGTTTCGATATCCATCGCGCTGGTCGCCTCGTCCAGAAAGACATAACGTGGCGGACTCAGCAGGATACGGGCGAAGGCCACTAGCTGCTGTTCTCCCAGCGAAAGGACTTTGCGCCAATCCTTCACGCTATCCAGTCCATTATGTTTATCAATAAAATCCGCACGCCCCAATTGCTGAAACACGGCGTACATCCGTTCATCGCCGACCGTGTTTTCTGGCTGCGGATAGAGCAGTTGCGAACGTAAATCGGTTAATACCATATAAGGACGTTGCGGAATAAACATCAATTCTTCCCGACGCGGCATAGCGACTTCGCCTTGTCCCCGCGTCCATAGACCCGCCATAACACGCAGTAACGAACTTTTCCCCACCCCGGTACGGCCAATAATGACCGTATGCCGTCCCGGCGCTATCTCAAGCGACAACCCTTTAACCAGGCATTGCTCCCCGCCCGGCGTATACATATCCACTTGGTGAAGCGATACGGTCCGACTTTCACGGTGCCGGATATGCGCCTCTTGCTCATCCGACGCCCCCCGCGACAACCGCTGCGATTTCTCATGGATTTCGGCCAGACGTACAACCGTCGGCACCGTTTGCGTCACGGTAGGAATAAAATTGGAAATCACAGAAAGCCCGGCGACAATCATCCCCGCGGCAGCCACGGCTTGATCAATCGTGCCGTAGGCGATATTTCCTTGAAAATAGAGCGGTACGATAAAAATAATCGGCAAAATGGTAAAAACCAACGACATCACCTGATTGACCGTCGCTAACGTCAGACCGTAATAAATGATCTTCATTTTCACTCGCGCCAACGCCGTCAACCGCGCCATCAGCCTGATTCTCTCATTGCGCTCTCCACGATAAAAAGCGATCGTTTCTGCGTTATCGCGCAGATGCATTAATGCCGAGCGTAAGCGGGCATTGGCGACGGTTTTATCCCAGTTTTGTTTGATGGTGGGCTGATATAGCCATAGCGTCACCAGCGTGTTGACCGCCGCGTAGATGACGACGGCCCAGAACATGGACGCAGACACATGGGTCAAAATATTGGCCTGTATGCTGACGGTCATCAATGAACCCAATAAAAATTGCGGGATCCCCACTAGCGTCGCGCAAAAAGGGGCGACTTCCTCCTGAATACGCTGGTCTGGGTTATCAATAAATTCATCTTTCTGAATTTCGTAGTACGTCCGTTTATCAAGGTAATCGTTCACCAGATGCTCCGTCAGCCAGTTGCGCCAGTCGAGCATAAGTTTGGAACTGATATAGCCAAGAAACAGACTGGCTCCTGTCTGCATCACGCCGAGAAACGACATCCAGATCATCAAACGCCAGTAAATCTGTTTTTTTTCCACTAACGCATTCGTGGTTTCCGCCACCAGATAAGAAAGGTAACCGCCGGCAACGCTGAACGCGCTGGCGGAAAACAGCAAGGTAAGCAGCACCAGCCAGGCTTTCCAGGCGCCTTTTCGCTTCCAGCGCCAATAGGGATAAGTCAAACGGTATACCCGCTGAAAAAAAAGGCGATCGATTCGGTAAGCGCGCCCGTTGTCGTCGCGAGAATTAAGTGGTTCGGATGACATGGAGAATTCCCAAACGAAACTAAATTACTATGAGAACGAGTCACCACCGGGTTATCCGCAATCAGCAAGGTAAATTGCAGCCATAACTTAAAAATACCGCGTCTGATGATGCGCCATATCTTCTTTTCTCAAGAATAGAAAACCATTTGCTAAAAAAGCATAGCCCTGTTTAAAACGGTCTCTCCCTCTCTTCCATCGCCATGCGATTTATTTTATAACGATGCAATCAATTGATTTTAATGTGATTTACCACCTAATGATTTTAACCTTCCATGCGCCGCCGGATGCTCAATCGTATAAAAAAATGATGTCATAAGGTTGTGGTGATACAGAGGATGGAACGTTCCATATAAAGAAAATCAACATCACAAAGGGAACCACATCATGGGCATTTTTACCCATCCTCTTATTATATCAGGACGTTTTTTTTCACTTTCAGCGTTGGCGCTCGCCGTAACGACGAGCGCCACGAGTTGGGCCGCAGGGGAAAGCCCGATCTTTTTATCCGGGGAACCGCAGCAACAATCCGGCGACGACGCTCAAGAATTCTATGTTTACAACATTCCCGCCGGTAGTCTGAACGGCGCGCTGTTGCAATTCAGCCAACAAAGCGGGGGGTTACAATTCGTTGCCTCTTCAACACTGACGGAAGGAAAAATCACAAAAGGTCTTAGCGGCCGTTATAAAATACATGATGCGCTTTCCCGCCTGCTGGCAGGCAGCGGAATGAATTACTACTTCTACAGCCCGACCAGTTTTACCCTAATTCCGCAGAGCGGCGCTGCGTCGCATACCGATGAAAATGTGTTAGGCGCAGTAAGGGTGGACGGCGACGCCAGTTTGGTTGCGGGTGGAGGAAACGGCAGCACCGATGTGACGGCGACAGAAGGCTCGGGCAGTTACCGCGCCGCCACATTGTCCATCGGCACGAAAACCGCACAGTCCGTTCGCGAAACCCCCTTGTCCGTCAGCGCCCTGTCAAACGAACAGATGAAAGATCAGCGGGTGACCGACATGGCGGACGCGCTGGATAAAATCGCCGGGGTGTCTCTGGTCCAGGGCGATCACTCCGATCAGGTCAAGTTTTTTTCTCGTTCGAAAGAGATCAACCGCATACAGATCGACGGCGGTGCGCCGTTATCCGTCAACAGTACGAATAGCCGATTTTCGCCGTCATTTGATATGTCGCTGTACGACCATGTGGAACTGTTGCGTGGAGCCGACGGGCTGTTTAACGGTAACGGCGAAGCGGGCGGCGTTGTCAATCTGGTGCGCAAACGCCCCCTCGATCACAACCAAATTTTGCTGGAGTCTTCCGCGGCATCCTGGGATAAGTATCGTAATGTGGTGGATCTCACCGGCCCGCTGACGTTGAATGGCGCAGTGAGAGGCCGCGCCGTGGCAACCTGGGAAAAGCGGCGTTTTTTTTATGACGGCGCAAACAGCGACAAGAAAATCGCGTTCGCCAGCGTGGAAACCGATATCACTCCGGATACGCAATGGCGTGTGGGCGGCAGCTATACCGATATAAAATCCAATCCCTGGTTTTCCGGCTTGCCGCGCTATGCAGACGGACGGGATTTGAACCTGCCCCGGAATTTTAGCACCGTGTTGCCATGGACTCACGTCAACACCAAAACCACGGAGTTCTTTAGCCAAATCGACCACCGTTTTTCAGATAACTGGTCTGCCTCCCTCAACTTTACTCGTCTGGAGCAGCGGGACGACACCCTTGGCGGGATCTTTTCTGGACTGATCGACAACAATGGCGACGGCATGTCATTTACCAGCACCGCCTACCATAACAAGAGTCAACAAACCTTGTTCGATGGTTCGTTGAACGGTCAGTTTGACTGGTGGGGATTACCTCAGAAACTGACGCTGGGAGGGAACTATAAACGCCTGACGTCGTCATCCCTTCAGCCATTCAGCTACGAACAGAATTCAACCATCGGCAATATCTTTCGCTTTCGGCGTTCGGATTGGCCAGCGCCTACCTTCACGGATATCACCACGTCACGCTACCATGAAGAACAGGCCGGGGGCTATATGGCCTTTACCTTCACGCCATGGGAACCGCTGCATTTCATGGCTGGCGCACGCTATAACTACTACATGTGGGAAGAGACCAATGCGATCAAACCGACGAAGTATCAGGAGAGTCAGTTGCAAGGGCCCTCTTACGCTGTCTCGTATGATATTTCACCGAATCTGACAGCCTATGCCAGCTATACCGATATCAATATGTCGCAAGCGAATATGAGAACGAAAGCCGGACAACCGTTGGATCCAATTACCGGATCGAATAAAGAAATCGGTATTAAATATGGTGATGATGACAGAAGCGTAACGCTGTCGGTCTATCAGCTCAAGCAGCGCAATATGTCCACCATCACCGAATTCGATCTCGATGCCTTTTTAAGCACGGGCGCCATAACGTGCTGCTATATAAATAACAGCGCAACACAAATAAGCGAAGGCATCGATCTGGAGATTACCGGGCAACTACAGGAAGGATGGCAGGTGTCCGCCGGCTACACCTATAACCGCAGCAAGTATAAAGGGGAAGATGCGGGCGGGCCGGAAGGAAAGCCGCTGAATACCCAGATACCGAGCCAAATAATAAAACTGTGGAGCAGTTATCAATTATCCGGTAATTCCTATCTGGATCGTTTGAAAGTCGGCGGAGGATTAAAAGCGCAAACAAAATCTTATACCGAAGGATCGGCATACGGTGATGATGGCGTAACATCGGTGCCTTTTGAATTTACCCAGGGATTCTATGCCGACTTTTCCGCCTTTGCCAATTACCAGATTGATAAAAATTGGTCGGTTGCCCTGAACGTCAATAATATTTTCGATCGTCACTATTACCAAACGGTAGGCAGTTCGCTCAGTGGAAACTGGTATGCCGAACCGCGTAACGTCGCACTCACCTTATACGGCCAGTTTTAAATATCGGATACCGCGTTTCATAAGCGATAGGATTCTAGCCGATGTCAGGCGCGCAACGTTCACCTGACATCGGCAAGGTGCGTTTAAAGCAGTCGGCCAGAATGCTCTCGATTTTATCCCATAGTTCATCCCGATGTGGATAGGCCGAAAACACTGCGCCATCATAGCCTATATGATAAGTCAACCGCCCCGCCGCATTGATTCTCGCATGATATTGACTATAATTGTTTCCTGATGATTTTTTCATATCCTGAAATCTCATAAACCAGAATGCCATACCGATACCTTCCCCCAATAACCGACGATAAAGAAAACCTTTTATCTTTAATCACTTCTCATGCTTGTTATTTCACAGATTAACCAATTGGCAAAAATAAAAAACGGCGCAAGATAGCGCAAGGGATAATTAAAAGCGGCCTGATCGCCCCTTACGATTACATTAATCGTAAAATTTTTGTACAGACGGATAATTTAATCTCGTTTTACAAAAAAATATCTTGTATGCTATCCCCGTCTTCTTAACCATTAGGATGGAAACAAATGAGTGAAGCCCTCAAAGTATTAAATAACATTCGTACACTACGCGCTCAGGCGCGTGAAATCGATCTGGAAACTCTGGAAGAGATGCTGGAAAAGCTGACCGCCATTGTTGAAGATCGCCGTGAAGAAGAAGCCACAATCCAAAAAGAGCAGGCTGAACGTCAGGCAAAAATCGAAGCCTTACGCGCCAAACTACTGGAAGATGGCATCGATCCTGCCGAACTTCTTGCCGGGATATCACCAAAATCCGCCAAAGCGAAACGTGAACCTCGTCCGGCCAAATACAAATATATTGATGAAAATGGCGATGAGAAAACCTGGACCGGCCAGGGCCGGACGCCTAAAGCCATAACAGCCGCCCTTGAAAGCGGTAAGACGCTGGAAGATTTTGAAATCTAATCTTCGTAATAGCGCGAGAGAAAACCAAAATATAAGGGCCAATTATCGGCCCTTATACATAAGTTCATCATCAGGAAATAAAGTTCTTTCCCTGTTCTAATACCAGATCACAGGCCTTGGTTTTAACCTTTTCAGCCAATGGCGTATTGCCGATATTATTCAGGTTCAGCTGTTTCCCGTCGCTGGTGTTCAGAAGGCCGGCCAACCCTTGCGTATAGTCGGTCTGTTGTTGTTGCTCCTGCTGGGAAGCAAGACCAAGTTTGTCCAGTAGTTGGTTTTTGACGTTTTCTGTGTTGGTGGCTGAAACCAGCTTTTGTTTCACACAGTATTGCAGAATCCCGGCGGCGTTGTTCATATTGCCGGCGCTCAGCGTCTGATTGCCGCTATTGAGCAAGCCCGTTAACCCACCCGCGCCTTCGGATGAGGAACGATTCTGACCTAATTGACTAACCGCGCTGGAAAGCGAATCCTGCAAGCTTGCCGCATTAACATAGCCGGCCGCCATAAACATGGCCAAGCCAACGGCGCTCACTTCGCTTCTGATTGATTTCATCACACTCTTACTCTCTATTTGACCGATATACGGGAAAAAATACAGCGTAGTATCAGACTTAAAAAGCAGAAAGCTCTGCATTTGCCATTAATGCATTCACGCTCTCACCCGCAAGAACCTGCTGGCACTTCAGCGGATTAAAAATTTTTAAACAGACTCCTTGACATAAAAACAATAGCTAACACGGAACGGACGATAATATGACAAATTGTACGGCTATATTAAACTTCCGTTATTGCATTATTCGCCCACAAAGAAAGCGCGTCCAATACCGGTTTAAACGATTGTCCAAAATCCGAAAGCGCATAAACAACTTTAAGGGGTGGCTTTTCGCCAAAAACCTCCCGCGTGATGAGGCCGTCCTTTTCAAGTTTCTTTAGCTGAAGGCTTAGCGTCATTTCAGTAATGAGCGGCATATCTTTGCGTAACTCACTGAATCGCTTACTTCCATCCTTCAGATAATAGAGAATAACCCCCTTCCATTTTCCCCCGATTAGATCCATCGCCAAACTGATCGGGCAAGGGTACGCCTTATTGTTCAAGGAAACCTGACACGCTGCATTTTTGGTGATAACCCTTTTCATTTTGCCTCCACTATCGTTCTGGATAGTTATTGTCAGGCAATAAGAATACGATAAAATCGCCATACCAACTATCATTTTTATAGTATGATTTTCATCATCATTGAGGAAATACTTATGGCATTAATCATATTGGCACATCCCAATATAGAACGCTCCATAGCCAATAAAGCCATCGTGCATGAATTACGACAGGGCTGCCCTGACTTAGAAATACGTAATATTTTTCAATTAAATCCCGACTACAAGATTAATGTAAAAGAAGAACAGGCTGCTTTATTACGCCATGAGCTGATTATTCTGCAATATCCTATGTATTGGTACAATGTGCCGGCCATTTTGAAAATCTGGTTTGACCAGGTTTTTACCTATCAATTCGCCTATGGTTCGACAGGAGACAAGCTCAAAAATAAACAATTACTGCTAAGCCTTACTGTTGGTCAACCTGAGCATAACTTTAAACATCAAGGCGGCATTCCATTGATAGACAGCTTATTGATGCCGATAAAAAAATCAGCGGAATATGCGAAAATGAACTATCTCGATCCCGTTATTTTATATGATATCTCTACCGTGACCGGTCATAGCGAATCAGAAATCAGAGATAAAGCCCAAATTCATAGTCGCCAATTGAAGAGATTGATTGCTGCGCAATAGCAAGCGAATCCCCATCGTGCGCCTTTGAAAAAAAACCGCCCTCGCCGGCTCTGCGCAGGCTAAACGGCCCGCGACTGTCTCGTGAGCGGCGTTTTGCCCAGACCGGCTCGCTGAGCGGCCGCCGCATGCTCAAAGGTATGGCGATTTACCTCCCTCCCAGCGGTTCTCCCAATCTAAAACACGATTTCAACGGCATCCGAAACATCGGTTTACATACGTAAAGTTAATACGTATATTTCTCATTTTCACTTGCAAACGCAATTATAAGCCAGATAACCAAATCTCATCATTTCAGTACCGGCATCGCATCGACACTGAAATCTCCTCAAGCTTTTGATAAAGGGTAAATGATGTCTTCCACCAAACGTCTTAAGGTCAGGCAACGCCAGCCTGCCGCTGCGCCGTCATTGCTGGCCTCCTGCATTCTTCTGGCACTGCTGCCTTCCGCCGGCTTCGCCGCAACCAATAACGCCGATGACACCCTGATTGTTGAAGGGACGACGGATGATGCCGTTGATAGTCCGGAGCAGGATTACAGCGTTAAAACCACATCCGCCGGCGCCAAGATGACGTTGGTTCAGCGCGATATTCCCCAGTCGGTCAGCATCATCAGCCAGCAGCGCATAGACGATCAGCAACTCCAGACGCTGGGAGAGGTGATGGAATACACCACCGGGGTTAGCAAAAACACCTCTGACTCCGAACGCAGTCTCTATTATTCGCGTGGTTTTCAAATTGATAACTACATGATTGATGGCATTCCTACCTATTTTGAATCGCGCTGGAATCTGGGCGACGCCCTCTCGGATACCGCATTGTATGATCGGGTAGAAGTGGTGCGAGGCGCTAATGGCTTGATGACGGGAACCGGCAACCCCTCCGCAGCCATCAACATGGTGCGGAAACATGCCACCAGTCGTGAGTTTAAAGGCGATCTCACCGCGGAATACGGTCGCTGGAACAAACAGCGCTATGTGGCCGATCTGCAAAGTCCGCTCACGGAAGACGGCAATGTCCGCGCCCGTATCGTGGCCGGGTATCAGGATAACGACTCCTGGCTTGACCGCTACAACAGCAACAAAACCTTCTTCTCCGGCATTATTGATGCCGACCTGGGCGACGCCACCAGTCTCTCGGCGGGATACGAATATCAGCGTATTGATGTGAATAGCCCGACCTGGGGCGGTCTGCCGCGCTGGAATACCGATGGCAGCCTGCGACATTATGACCGGGCGCGCAGCACTGCGCCGGATTGGGCTTACAACGATAAAGAATTCAATAAAGTCTTCGTCACCCTGAAACATCAATTTGCCGATAACTGGCAAACAACCCTGAACGCCACCCACTCTGAAGCCAAATTCGACAGCAAGATGATGTATCTGGATGCGATAGTCGACCAGGATACCGGAGCATTGGTGGGGCCGTATGCCAGTTATGGCGCCGGCTATGATTATGTCGGCGGTACGGGGTGGAATAGCGGCAAGCGTAAGGTGGATGCGATAGATCTTTTCACTGACGGAAATTACGCGCTGTTCGGCCGCCAGCACACCCTGATGCTGGGAGGCAGTTACAGTCGGCAAACCAACCGTTACCTGAGCAACTGGGCGAACATTTACCCTGACGAATTGGCGAATTTCCCCGACTACAACGGTAATTTCCCGGAAACAGACTGGGGTCAACAGACCGTCGCCCAGGATGATAAAACGGTCATGAAATCGCTCTACGCAGCGACCCGCATTTCACTGGCCGATCCTCTGAACCTGATTATCGGCGCCCGGTACACTAACTGGCGTACCGATACCATGACGTACAGCATGGAGAAAAACCACACTACGCCATACGCCGGCCTGGTGTACGACATTGATGAAAACTGGTCGGCATACGCCAGCTATACCTCTATCTTCCAGCCGCAGAATTACCGCGATATCTCGGGCAAATACCTCGCGCCGATCACCGGCAACAACTATGAGGCGGGAGTGAAGTCCGACTGGATGAACAGCCGTCTGACCACCACGTTTAGCGTATTCCGCATTGAACAGGATAACGTTGCGCAGAGCACCGGCATCCCCATCCCCGGCAGCACCGATACCGCCTACCGGGGCGTCGACGGCACCGTGAGCAAAGGCGTGGAATTCGAGGTCAACGGCGCATTGACGGATAATTGGCAAATGACTTTCGGCGCCACCCGTTATGTCGCCAGGGATAGCGACGACAAAGCCGTAAACCCGCAACTGCCGCGCACAACGGTGAAATTGTTCACCAGCTATCGTCTGCCGGTGATACCGGAATTGACCGTCGGCGGCGGAGTAAGCTGGCAAAATCGCGTATATACGGATGTCACTACCGCCAATGGCACTTGGCGTGCGGAACAGGGCAGTTATGCCGTGGTTGACCTGTTCAGCCGCTACCAGGTAACCAAAAACCTGTCGGTACAGGCGAACATTCACAATCTGTTCGACAAGACCTACGATGACAGCCTTTCCAGTACCTATGTTTACGGCGAACCACGCAATTTCTCGCTAAGCGCGTCTTATAAATTCTGAGTTAACGATAACATCCCCAGGGAGGCCGCCGGCCTCCCTACTCCCCGCGCCGATCTGAAACCACGCCACGCTGCTATCGCCCCACCCTGCGGCTTTCCGCCGACTACATGCACGGACATTGCAAACCCAAAGCACCCGGTAAATTACGCAAGCGGCGGAATCAGCGCCCAAATAGACGGTCATGATTATGTCACAAACGACTGTTATAACATCACACAAATGGCTAAGGAATAGCCGTGGGATGGCGCCAACCATTTATCTGGTCGGCTGGAAAACGGCACAAGCCATAGTCTGGGAATTAGCGATAATATAAGGTTAACTCTTATGGAAAATAGGCATAAATCAGCAAACGCCTTACCAAAGGCATTTATCTTTGCAATATTATTGAGCGGGATAAACGTCAATATAGCTCAGGCCGCCGACGCGTCAGGCGATGTGGTGAAAAATACGCTGGTAGAAAATACCGTCTTGCACAGAACAGACGCCATACAGAAGGTGGAATCCGACAACGGCAATATTACCAAACCTAAAGTAGCTGAAATCAAAAAAAACAATCAGCCCAACCGCATTACATCGACATTAAAAAATAATACGCAAACCGGCAGAGCGTTTCACTGGTTCACTTCAGATCCCGTGGATAATCCGCTGGTTCTGGTATCAACAAAGGCCGACATGAGCCAGCCGCTGACGTTTCAGGCCACCGCGCGTGAGGTCAACAGCCATTATCTGCAAAGAGACGCGGAAGGCTATTTTATTTATAAGAAAACAAAAAAGATAAATAATAACAATGCAGTCATCGGTTACTTCACCGATAAAAACAAAACGGACGTAAAATGGGAGCCGGAAGACGAAGCAAAAAACCCGGATGAAAGCGTAGGCATCGATATTACCGCGGTAAAGGAAACGATTTATGACGCCGATGCCGCCGGTTTACAACCCGGTACGCTTTATTATTATCAGGTCGGGGCGAAAAATGGCGCATTAAGCGATATCGGAAAATTTAAAACCGCCGGCGGCGCCGATAAAGCGGTAACATTTATTCAGTATACCGACACGCAGAATGCCTACTGGAATGAGCACAAGAGAAATGAAGCGCAATTCGGCGCCGATACGCTCTTTCAGGCGCAAAAAGTCGCGCCGCATGCCGATTTCGTCCTGCATACGGGGGATTTCGTTGAAATTGCCGAAGCGGAAGATGAGTGGCTTGATCTCATGAACCGCTCACAAAAGGGCTTTTTACAAATGAGCCTGGCCGTGGTTCCCGGCAATCATGACGAATACGGCCTGAACAAGAAAGAGCTGTTCCCTAAAAAATTCAACGAGCATTTCAATCTGGATAGCGCCGGAAAAATCGACGGGGGATCGTATTATTCCTTCGACTACAACAATGCGCACTTTATTGTACTGAACACCAATGATTACAAAAATAAAGACAAAAAAGCATTAGGCGAGCAGCAGCTAACCTGGTTGAGAGAAGATGTACAAAAAGCCAGAAAGAACGGCGCTAAATGGATTATTCTCAGTTACCACAAGCCGCTTTTCTCCAAGTCTTATCACTCCCTGGAAGATGAAGACGTGCAAAATGTGCGCGATGACTTTATGAAGGCCATCGATGACCTGGATATCGATCTTGCCTTGCAGGGACACGATCATGTTTTCTCCAGAACCAAATCGTTGCAGTATGCGTCCAAAACGGACAGTTTTGTGAACGCCAAAATCGATCACGCTGATTTCAGCTATGATGAAAACAATCACAAAATATTGCGATCGCCTAAGGGAACCACTTTCGTCATTCCCAATACCGGCGGAACCAAAGCGTATGATTCGTTATTCAACGAATCCCTGGAGCATATCCACAAAGTGCGTCCCAAACTTAATTGGCTGACGCAACAACAGGTAGAGCATTACAACAATCTGTTTGAAATCGGCTATCAGCCGCAACGCTCCGCCAGATTCAAAAATAAACACGAGAATTATCGTGACAGCTCCGAGCAGAATTTCGCCACCTACACCATCGAGGGAAATAAGCTGACGGGAGCGGTCTACCAGGTCTCCGGCGATTTATCGAAGGGCGAAGCCAGACGGGTCTTTCTGGTGGATAAATTCAGTATCGTGAAAGAGTAAATTTACTGTGCGCGGGATCGATTTTAAGCAGCGGCGCCAGACGGACAATATCCAGGTTACGACCGTCAAAGGGCGGACGAGACGGCGGGTCCGACTGGCGTAAACTGTTCGACAAGACCTGCGATAACAGCTTTTCCAGCCCTCAGGGTCACGGCGCGCCATGCAATGTTTCGCTAGGCGCGCCCTATAAATACTGAGTTAGCCGATAACGCCTCCCTGCGCCGCCGATGCCCCCGACTCCGCACTCACCCCGCCCGCCGCCGCCCCACCCCGCGACTTAGCGCCGCGGTCGTATCTTCAATGATCGAGGGAGGCCGCTTCCTGCAAACTCAGCGAACGAGTCTCGGGCGCGAGGGCCAACGATACCAACAAGCCCAGCAGCGTCACGCCCGCGGCCGCATACATGGTGTTGCCGATGCCGATGGTTTGCAGCGAAACAGGCACCAACCAGGTTCCGACCGCCGCGCCGATGCGCGACAGTGAAGCGCCCGTGCCGACCGCAACCGAACGAATCCCGGTCGGAAAAATTTCGTTCGGATACACTAATTGCAGCACCTGAGCGCCACCGATGAACACCGCATAAGCGCCAAACAACGCCAATACCAGCCATTCCGCGCCATCGGAGAAAAAACCCAGTCCCAGGAGCGCCAGTCCTGACCACAGAAAACTGTGGATCACCAGCGAACGTCGGCCGATGACATCGATCAGACGCGTGGCGATAACGCAGCCCACCGCGAACAACATTGTGATGGCGACGGAACCGTAGGCCGCCCAATTCCCGGTCAGATTCAGCGCCTGAAGCACTTTGGGCGCAAATGCATACACGGCAAAAACCGGGATCACGGAGCACGTCCAGAATACGGCGACGAACAACATGCGCGCGCCGTAACCCGAGTGCAGCAGACTGCTCAACGATCCTTGCGCGTCCGGCGGCGATTCGGGCAGGTTGCGTAGCGAGAACGAGGGGCCATACACCTTCCTGATGACGCGCTCGGCTTCAGCCATGCGCCCTTTGCTCACCAGCCAGCGCGGCGACTCCGGCGTACCCAGCCGGATGATCGCCAGAAACGCGCCGATCGCCGCCGGACTGGCGATAACCCAACGCCATGCGTCATCCCCATAGCGCATCAGGATCAGGTTGCCGACGATGTACGCCAGCGCCGCGCCGACAAACCACAGGATCGTCATCGCCGCCAGGCGCGGGCCGCGGTGTTTTCTGGGCAAAAACTCCACGAGCAACGCCCCGGCGACGGGATACTCGAACCCCACGCCAATCCCGATTAGGAACCGGTAGATAAACAGCGACAGGCCCGATTCCGTCCAATACGCGCCCAGAGAACATAAGATAAAGATGATCGGGCCGAAGAAATACAGCTTTTGGCGACCCAGTTGCCCGGTCAGACAGCCGCCCAGAAATCCGCCGACGAAGATACCGATCAGGGCTGAAGCCGCGACCATGCCTTGCCAAAAATCGTCAAGGTTCAGTTCGGCCGAAAGCTGTACCAGCGCCACGCCGATGATGCTTAATATGTAGCCGTCCATTAGCCAGCCGCCGCCGGAACGTATGCTTAACAAGCGGTGAAATCCATTAAGGGGAACATCCTCAATGGACAAATCATTTGTTGTTGTCATTATCGATTTCCTTGCGAAAGAAATATCGAACAGGCCGCTGAACGTCCCCTGTTTTCACCAGCTTTTCCTGCCGCTCAGGCGCTGTCCCCGTCAGCGCGCCGCCTGACGCCGAACGACAGGAACGGCTCCGTGAGGATGCCCCGACGCGGCATTCCCCATGCTCCCGCACGATTTTTTCCGCGATATGCAGATGACGGAGACGGCCCGGCTTTCCCGCCTTCCGGCTGTCTGCGGCGGCAGGCTCATGACAGAAAGTCTTTGCGGGCAAGGTTGATCACAGACGGCGCGAGCTGAACATTGATCATGCCCGGCGGGCAATGTTTCCGCCCTCGCAACGGATTGGCTCGCGATGGAAGACGACTGCCGGCGCGTCCTTTTGCCATGACCTGGCGAAAACGCCATGCGAACGGCCTGAGCGGCGCCGACCCGATGCCATGCAGTCCAACCGCCAAACGGACTGCATGGCGGCCGATTTACATTTTCCCGAGATTTTTGCACTGCGCCACGCACGCCTTAATGCCTTCCGTCAGGCATTCGTCAAAACCCAGCGCTTCCATTTTGGTGATTGCGGCCAGAGTTGCGGCGCCTGGCAAAAGAAGTTTTTTTTCCAGTTCTTTCGGGGTTTCGTCCGCAGTTAACAGCATTTCCGCGCTGCCTTTCATCGTTTGCGCGAACAGCCGCAACGCCGCCTTGTACTCAAGACCCATCGCAACGGCTTCTTTCACCACCACATCCGCCATATGGTAAAAGTAAGCCGGCGCCGCGCCGGCGAAAGGCACCACGTCATCCATCGAAGTTTCCGGAATTTCCACGACAATTCCGCTGTGCGTCAGGAAACGGTGGACCTCGTTGTACTCCTCGTCGGAAACGCTCTCGGCCCGGGCAACGGAATAAGCGCCCATCCCCACCTGTGCGGGCAGCGTCGGCACACACTGAACCACCCTGGCGTTTTTCCCCAGGTTATCGTAAAACCATTGATTGCTTATGCCTGCGGGAAGGGAAATAAAGATGTTGTTATCAGAAAAAACGCTTTTAATCTGAGGAATAATGGAGCGGACAATCTGAGGAAGCACCGCAACGACGACAATCCTGCTATTTTTCACCAGTTCCTCGATAGAGGGGTAAACAACGTAGCCTTTCGCCGCATACTCTTCACGCACCGCGGGGGAGATGTCATAGACGCCGATCTCCTTCCTGTCATATCCCTTGCTGATATCCACGCCGGATAAAATCGCCCTGATGATATTACCGCCACCGATACATCCAATGCTTGTGCTCATAGTTACAAATCCTCTTTATCGTGTTGTTATCTGTTGCGTATCACTGAACTGCCGGTATTCTCGGCTTTACGGGGAGTATGCAGACTGGAAGCCTCCGTCAGGCTCATATCTTTTGTTTCCGGCGCCATGATGATGGAAACCACCAATCCGGCCAACGTTAATCCCGCACAGATATACAATGTGGCCTCCAGTCCGAAACGGGATAAGATAATCGGCGTAAAAAAAGTGGCAATCGCCGCGATAATGCGGGTAATTGACGTCATGACGCCCACTGCCGTCGCCCGGATATGCGTGGGGAAAAGCTCGTTCGGATAAACAAATTGGTGGGAGCCGCCGGCGGTGTTGCTGGCGCCGAACAGGACAAATAACGCTAAAACCAGAATAAACGGCAGATTCATATCGGCGGTAAACGCTAATATAAATAATGCAATAAAGCATATAAAAAACGATATCAGCAGCGTAGGCCGTCTGCCTGATTTATCCATGAAAAAGAAAATGAAAATTAATCCGATGAGATAAAGAGAGTTGATAATCGCCGATCCCAGATATTGCCTATTCCCGTCGGCGAAACCGAACTGTTCCATAATTGTGGGAAGGTAGGTTCCCAGGGCAAAGACCGGTATAATTTGCATGGTCCAGAAAAACGCCACGAAAAAGAGCCATTTTCCATAGCCGCTGTTGAAAAGCTCATGAAAGGATGCTTTCCCCTCCGGTTCGGGTTCGCTCTCCCGGGACAGGACGATATTATCGCCAATCTTTTTGAGTATTGCCGCAACTTCGTTGCCCCGGCCTTTGCCGATCAGCCAACGGGGGGATTCCGGCATATTACGTATGCTGATAAGCCATAGAAAACACGGGACCGCGCCGCTGACGACCATCCATTTCCAACTGTCGTCGCCAAAATTCAGCAAAAGATAGCAGACCACATTGGAGGCCGCGTAGCCGATAAACCAGAGCGCGTTGAGAATGCCGAGCATTGCGCCCCGGTTCTTTTGCGGAGAGAACTCCGCGATATACGGGCCGGAAATGGTGAATGTCGCGCCCAAACCAACGCCTAGAAGCATCCGCAGAAGAAAAACAACCAGCGGATCCGTTATGAAATATTGCAAGACGCTCACGATGCCGAGAAAGAGAAAATCCAGAATATACATTTTCTTGCGACCCAGCAGGTCGGTTGCGTAGCCCCCAAACAAGCTGCCGAACATCATCCCCAGCAGCGTTCCCATGCCAATAAGTCCGGACAGAGCCGGAGACATCGGTATCCGGGTATTCATGACCGAAAGCGATATCGCAACCGTTCCAAGCACGTAGCCCGCGACAAACGGACACCCGGCGCAGTAAGCCACCAGTTTTAAATGATATTTATTAAACGGTGCTTCATCTATTGTTATTTTATTTATTGTTATTTCATTGGCGCTCATATTTCACCTTCACTGGATATTTATATTACCTGTTCGATGTATTTCCGGAGAATCGCTCGATAGCGCGACATCTGCTCCGGGGAGGGTGACATGACATCGGCTAGCGGGTATTCCCGGCCCAGTCTTTTATATGTTTCGGTGCCTAAACGGTGGTAGGGAAGCAACTGCACCTGATGAAGATGGCGCAGCGTTGAACAAAACGCCCCAATGCTTTCCAGCTCTTGCTGCGCATCATTAATTCCCGGAATAACGGGAATTCGGATAATCAACCGAGGCGCTTTTTCCAGCTCATTGGTGTTCAATAAATTTTCAAGGATGAGTCTGTTATCGCGGCCGGCATATTTACCGTGCAACTCTGCGTTGAAAAATTTAATATCCACAAACGCGGTATTCACATAGGGGAGAATGGAATTGACAACCTTCCACGGCGCAAAGAAGGAGGTTTCAATCGCCACATCAAAGCATTCGTTCCAGATTGCTTTTAACAAGGCCAGGGTAAATTTCGGCTGAGCCAAAATTTCACCGCCGGATAATGTTACGCCCCCGCCCGAGACAAAATAGCAGCAGGAATCCTTCCTGATTATTTTCATGACTTCTTCGACGGTCATGACCTCGCCATAGGTTTTATCCTCGGCGCGCTCGACTTCAAAAGACTGACTTTCAGGAGTAGAGCACCATAGACAGCGCAGCGGGCATCCCTTTAAAAAAATAACGGTGCGAAAACCTTCGCCGTCATAAACGGAACCGTGTTCAACCCGCAACACCATGCCGCGGGTTTCGCTTTGTTTCATTTCGGCCTTCGGGTCGTACTGCTCGCACATGGTCGCTTTTACCTTTCCATCAGCAATTATTTTGTCAAAACGACTGACCGACGAGCCATCACCCGCCTGAATTACGGCAGCAAAAGAAATAAATTTTTGCTTATTCGGTCGTCATGGCTCGCCGCCGCCTCAACTCAATAAACAGGCGGTTGTCTTTTGCCCCACGTCGCAGAATCTAGGCCGCCCATTCGCAGATGGAAGTACGGCCGATGATTTCGTCCTGTACCTCTTTGCCAAGCTCCGAGAAAAACGCGGTGTAACCGGCAACGCGAATAAGCAGACCTCTGTGCCGCTCAGGATGTTGTTGCGCGTCGATAAGCACATTGCGATCCACCACGTTGAACTGCACGTGATAAACATCCAGCGCGCACAGCGTCTTGAGCAGGTTCATCATATGGGCGATGCCTTGCCGCCCCTCAAGGATGGACGGCTCAAGTTTCATATTGAGCTGGGTACCCTGGGTATAGCGGGCATGCGGGATGTGGCTGACCGATTTGAGCAAAGCGGTCGGGCCGTTCATGTCGGTGCCGCCGGTGGCGCCGATGCCATCGGTCAACGGCGTCCACGCTTTACGGCCTGAAGGCAGCGCGCCGACCCATTTGCCGATAGGCGTGTTGCCGGAAACCGGCAGCATACCGGTGGTCATTTTACCGAATTTCGTGTTGTATTTTTCAAACTGATCAACAACATAGGTAAACAGTTCGCCGACGATCCAGTCCGCGCGCTCGTCATCGTTGCCGTATTTGGGCGCCTCCAGACACTGCTTCTGGATGTGCTCATAACCGTCGAAGTTTGCGTCCAGCGCCTTGCACAGACTGTCCATGGAGACTTTTTTCTCGTCAAAGACCAGATGGCGGACAGCGGCCAGGGAGTTGATGATATCCGCCTGACCAACGGTGATCACCCCGCCGCCGCAATTGTATTTTGCGCCCCCCATGCTGTAGTCGGTGCCGGATTCGATGCAATCCGGAAAACCGAGAGACAGACAAGGCACCGGACGACAGTTCATGCTCAGATAATCCAGCAACTGATTGCCCGACACGATGACGTCGACAAAATAGCGGATGTGGGTTTTGACGGCGGCAAAGAAATCATCGAAGGTTTTAAAGTCGCGCGGATCGCCGGTGGAAATGGATACCCTTTGCCCCGTCTTGCGGCTGACGCCGTCGTTCAACGCCATATCGATAATGCCGCCCATATTGACGTCGGCCATATCGGTGTACTGCTTCATGCGGCCGGACAGGTTGGTTTCGACGCAGCCGCAGGGATTCCAGTCCCAGGCTTCGCTCAGCGGCACGCCTTTGTTGAGCATCATGCGGATACCGGCGTCGTCATGGTAAATCGCCGGCATGGTGAGCCCCAATTTGTTGGCTTCGCAGGCCTTTTGCAAAAAGGCGTCGGGGTTTTTGGCCATACTGTAGCGCACGGTCATGTTCGGCTCTTTGAGCCTGACATCCATGGTCGCCTGGATAACCATATAGGAGAGATCGTTGACGGCGTCGTTGCCGTACCGATCGATGCCGCCCGCCGTCACCTGCACCGTAATGCAGTAACCGGCGGCGAACTGGGCGGTGACCTCATCCTGGAACAAACTGAGTTCGGCGATCTTGATCCACAGGCAATCCAGCAGTTCCTGCGCTTCATCTTTGGTGATGACGCCGTTTTCGATATCAGCTTTATAGAAGGGATACAGGTACTGATCGATGCGGCCGAGGTTGTAGGATGAGGCATTCTGTTCCATGTAGATGGCGTATTCGTAGAACAGCACGCTCTGTAAGGCTTCATGGTAGGAAGTGGCGGGATGCTCGGGAACACGACGGCACACGGCGGCGATCTTTTCCAACTCGGCCTTACGCACGGGGTCAGCGCATTTTGCCGCCTTTTCTTCCGCCAAATCCGCATGCCGGTTGGCCAGCGTAATGATGCCGTCGCAAACCAGCAGTTCCGATTGCAGGAAATGCATTTTTTCCAGGTCGCCGACATGGGCGTCATCCAGCTTCGCCAAAGCGTCTTGCGCTTTTTTGCGGATGCCGGCGATGCCGACGGACAGCAGATAATCCCAGGCGGGCGTCGTTTCGCCGTATCCGCGCACCGCCTTGCGGTCGATATAGATCATGCCGTTGTCGCGCAGCGTCTCCATATCCTTCGGCGCCATGGCCCGCCAGCGGTCCAGCATGCATTTATTCTTCCAGTAATCGGAAACTTCTTCTTTAAATACCTTTTTGCCCTCTTCACTCAGGAAGAAAGGATCGAATTTACGCGTACTGATGGTATCCAGTTCACGATCCAGAATGGAACAGGAACTGTCCGCGCATAAAATGCCGCAACGCGGTTTAAATCCCGCACCGCCTACCAGCAGTTCATTGTCCAGAATATAGATATTTTTATTGCGGCACTGATGCCGGAAACCGGTGGCCTTTTGGATAATCCAGGGCTGTCCCTCAGTCTCTTTAAACGCTTCCGTTAAATATTTGGCGTTATAAACATCCATATCCACCCGCGTATTCAAATATTGCTCTCTCAAAGCATCGATACGATTCATATATTTCGCAGACATAAAAACCTCCATTTATTTCTGATCGTTTTTGACGATTATCTGTTGCGCACGCCTACTTTCAGCGTATTACGCAGGTAGTCGATGCTTTGCTTACAGGCTTCGATTTCTTTCTGCCGGGCCACTTCAATCGTGTCGTCGCCGATCTCATATTCAACTTCAAAGGTAATGCGATCCAACGGAGCCTTTTCCCGCAAAGTGCGCAAAACTTTTTTGCAGTCGATATCTCCCTGACCGATAGGCGCGCCGATGGAGTGTATGCCGTCCGGGTCGACAACCAGTTTGATATCGCAGAAATGGCAGCAGTTTGCGTAAGGCGCCATCTTCTCAACGCAAGCCTCCGGCCCTTCAAGAACATTCATTGAGTTCATGGTATCGAGACACGCCCCGACCTTTGGATGATTCAACTGTCTGACCAGCCAGATGACTTCGTCCGCGTAAGCGTCGCAATGATTTTCAATCGAAAGGCTCAATCCCAGCTCGTCCAGCAGATGAAGGCTGGCTTTGAATTCGTCGTAGCGATCGCTCAGTTGGCGCATGACATCGGGGTGAAAACAGGAACCGTACAGCGGGCGCGGGCGCTCAATATCCAGACTGAACTTGACCAGGTCGGCCCCCATGGCCTTACCGTTTATCAGCGCATCCTTAACGGTTGAGTTGACCCGAGGGTCGCATGGCGCATTAAAAGAGACGTTGTACTCCAGATAAAGGCCGTGCGCTTCGGCGGCGGCTTTTACTTCCGCCAGACGCGCGGCATCCAGCGTCTCCAGATCCACATTGGTGATATGCAGCCCGTCCAGTCCCCAATCCACAGCCAAATCCATCAACTGTAGCAAGTTGATCGTTTTCTCAAATGCATGGACATCCTGAAATCCCCAGCTCTCGCCCAGACCGCTGAGGTGAAGTGTATAGGTGTGCATGCCGAGCTTGATTTGACGTTCAGGCGTGATCATTTTTTCCTCTCTTAATTATAATTAGACGTTTTATAAAATAGGTTTAAACAATACCGCGACACATTAACTTTGCAGGTCGGATTCCGGATAATAAAAAATCGGCCTGTAAAATACAGGTAATATGTTTCAGTAACTTGTACATATAACGATATTAATAACTTTTCATTACTGGTTTATATAACGACATAAATCATTTCTCATTACCGCTTCATGTAATTAAACAAATCAATTCGCGTTACAGGTTTATATAACGTCAGACGCAAAATATTCATTGAACTCATAACGCGTTTATTTACCTGACGTTATATCTCTGACGGAGATGAAGTTTAATTTCAGCGTCTGCTTGTTACCAAGCGGTATATATATTAATAAACCAGACATCATCATAATAATGAGACACGGATAATATTTTTTACTTTATTTTAAAAATAAAGGAATAATCATATCGAAGTGAATGATATGAGTTAAAAATAGATTATTTGTTAAATTTGAAGGTAAAGAAGTAACGGCGGAAAACTACCGGTGAATAACCATATCGCCAAGCGCTGGTCATCGATGCGATACGAAACGGAGACCGTTACCAGGTGCGATCGCCTGAGAGCGAGAGACGAGTCAGGCAGCGACGCTGGCGTCAATCCCGACCGGCGGAACAAAAAGCCGGTTCCATACACACAGATGATCCATGTCCAGATGAAAGGTCACCGCCATGCGAATCCCCTCAGTAACTTCCGTTTATACGCAACATTCATCCTTTTATGCAGAAAGCGCCGGAGAGTCTTCCTCGCGGGCTGCCAGAATGGTTTATCCCGCAGTGCCAAATACCGCTGAAAGCTATAATCCTCGCGCGGTAAAAGGCCAGATGAACGACTATTTGCAGAAACTGGAAAGCAGCAGAAATAGCGCCATTCAGCCTGATGTCAAAAAAGAGGAAATGCGGCTACAGAGCTATTTGATCAGGGCGCAAAACGACAAACACCATTTGCAAATCGGTTTGATCAACATTTCTGAAAATAACGGCCATGAGTTGAAATATGCGCTAAGACATATGGAAAACGGCACCCGTTGGCGGACGATCGTGAATATCGCCAACGATGATGAACCTGACGAAACGCCCCATAGCGTGGCGCTGGAAGCGGAGAAAAGAGACGGGAAAATTTCGCTGGTGGCGGTGGATGCCCGGCTTTCAGCGTTTACCGATACGGATATCGCCGGCCACCTTACCGGTGATAATGCCGCGCTGACGGTACTGTACACCGGCGCGCAGAAAACGCTGTCCGGCTGTAAAATTTTTGCGCTGCACGATGCCAAAGCGATGGCGGATAATGAACGCGCCATTGAACGCGTGCATCAACAAAATTATCAAAGAATAGATGAAGATGATGAATATGACGCCGATGATGCGGACAGTCTGGCCAAACGGGAATTCGATCATGTCCTGCCGGCGGACTTTTACCGGCTGACGACATCACGCGGGGTTTTTAACGCCTTGCCTGCGTCAATACGCGATGCGTTAAGCGACGACTTTCGCCGCAACCTGAATACCCGCACGACGTATGAAAATGACGGCACCGCTGAAGAGGTGACTTACAACACCGCCATCGAAGATCAGCGGATAGCGTTTGCCAGAGATGCATTGGCGTGGCTGGCGCGCCGATGATGCGTCAAAACGGGACGGCGGCAAAAAGCAAATCGCTCAAGCCGGCGGCATCGCCGCGGCAACTTAGCTAAACTTCGCCGCCGGGCTGCGCCGCAAGCGCGTCGAACCGCTGCCGCGCCAGACGGATCTCCTCATGGCGTTCGTCCGCCCAGGCGATCAATACATCCAGCGGATCGAGCAGCGAGCGTCCCAACTCGGATAAGCGATACTCGACGCTCGGCGGTTTGGTGGCGAAAACGTGGCGGGTAATCAAGCCGTCCCGTTCCAGATCGCGCAATGTCTGGGTCAGCATTCGCTTAGAAATATCGGGCACCAGCCGCCGCAGATTGTTGAAACGCCGCGGCCCCGCGGCCAGCGCCACGATCAGCAGCGTGCTCCACTTGTCGCCGATGCGGTCCAGCACGTCGCGCACCGGACACTCCACTTTATGTTCGCCCCATGACTCCAGCGCCTGAAAAGCCTCGGCTATCTTCGAGCGCTGCGCCGCACTAGGTTCCTTTTTTGTTACCTGGTCTGTCAAACCTGCCTCCTTTACAGTCCCATATCAGGTCTCTAAAGTAGACCTGGACCTAATAATACACCTCAAAAAGGAAAAGCCAATGCCCTCATTGACGTCACCTACCCTGCTGGTCACCGGCGCAAGCGGCCGCCTGGGACGCCGCGTGGTTGAATACCTGCTGGACGGCGGCGCAGCGAACGTCGTCGCCGCGACCCGCAACCCCGACGGCCTCGCCGACCTGGCGGCACGCGGCGCCGAAGCGCGTAAGGCGGACTTCGACGATCCGGCCACGCTGCAATCGGCCTTTAGCGGCGTCGATCGCCTGCTTATCGTGTCGGCGCCGGATACACCGGACGATCCGTCCCGCCGCCTGCGCCAGCATCTGGCCGCGGTGGATGCCGCGCTCAAAGCCGGGGTGCGGCACATCGTCTACACCTCGATGCTGAATCCCGAGCCCGGATCGCCGATTCCTTTTGCGCCCGATCATTACGGCACCGAGCAGGCCATCGAGAAAAGCGGCATTCCGTTCACCATCCTGCGCCCCAGTTGGTATGCCGACAGCGTATTCCTGTGGCTGCCGCCGGTGCTGGCCGCCGGACAGTGGTACTCGGCCGCCGGCGACGGGCGAACCGCCCACGTCTGGCGCGACGATCTGGCGAAAACCGCCGCTGCGGCGCTGGTTTCCTCGACGCAGGAAAGCCGCCGCCTTGCGGTCACCGGGCCGCAGGCGCTGACGCCGGCGGAAATCGTCGACATCGTTAACCGCGTATTCGATACCCGCGTTGAGCTTATTGCCGTCAGCGACGCGGATTTGCGTAATGGACTGACGGCGGCCAAATTGCCTGCGGGGCTGGTCGAATTGCTGACGGCGATCGATATCAATACGCGCCAGGGAGGCGTCGATGTGGTCGGCGATGCCGTGCAACGACTGACCGGCGAGCCGCCGCGCAGCCTGTATGACTTCCTGGTCGACAACCGCGATGCCCTGCTGGCGGCCAGAGACGCGCTTGATCCCTGAGTACGGCGGGTACGGGCGCCGATTCCGCCAGCTTGCTTGTCCGGCCCAAGTCGGTTTCGCCGACGCGGCCGCGTTCCACTGATGTTTGCGTTCTTTCTTAACCTTTCAAGGGAGCTTTACATATGTCGAAATCCGATTTCAGCACGCTGTTTTCACCTTATCGCCTCGGCGATCTGACCCTTAAGAACCGGCTGGTCATGGCGCCGATGACGCGCAGCCGCGCCGTGCGGAATAACGTTCCCAACCCGCTGGCGGCGACCTACTACGCCCAGCGCGCCACCGCCGGGCTGATCGTCTCCGAAGCCACGCAGATAAGCCCGCAGGGCGTCGGCTATATCCGCACGCCGGGCATTCACTCCCCCGAACAGGTCGCCGGCTGGCGGCGCGTAACCGACGCGGTACACGATGCGGGCGGCCTGATCTTCGCCCAGCTATGGCATGTGGGCCGCGTCTCCCATCCCGATTTCCACGACGGCGAACTTCCCGTCGCGCCCTCCGCGCTGCTGGCCGAGGGCGAAGTCTTTACGCCCAACGGCAAGACGCCGATGGTGACGCCGCGGGCGCTGGAAACCGAGGAGATCCCCGCCATTGTCGAACAGTATCGCCAGGCGGCGGTCAACGCCAAAAACGCCGGTTTCGACGGCGTGGAGATCCATGGCGCGACCGGCTATCTGCTCGACCAGTTCCTGCGCGACGGTTCGAATATCCGCACCGACCGTTATGGCGGCAGCATCGAGAACCGCGCCCGCTTCCCGCTGGAAGTCGCCGCCGCCGCCGTCGAGGTGTTCGGCGCGCAGCGCGTGGGCTACAAGATTACGCCTAACCTGCCGCTGCACTCCATGTCGGACAGCAATCCGGCGGCGACCTTCGGCTATCTCGCCGGCCGGTTGAGCGCGCTGGGCATCGCCTATCTGCACGTCAGCGAAGCGATCGCCGGCCCGGCGGCG
Source organism: Brenneria sp. g21c3 (assembly GCF_040240345.1). Lineage (NCBI taxonomy): Bacteria > Pseudomonadati > Pseudomonadota > Gammaproteobacteria > Enterobacterales > Pectobacteriaceae > Brenneria > Brenneria sp. g21c3. The sequence goes on from NZ_JBEIAB010000019.1 coordinate 46,480, forward strand.
GCACCGGCCTCCGCCGAACGGATCACTCCGCTCCTGCGTAAAGCCTTTGACGGCACGCTGATCGTCAACGGCGGCTACGATGCCGCATCCGGCGAGAACGCGCTGGCGGCGGGAGAAGCCGAACTGGTGGCCTACGGCGTGCCTTTCCTGACCAACCCGGATCTGGCGGAAAGATTCCGCCGCCGCGCCCCGCTCAATACGCCCGACTATGCGACGTTCTACGCCGCGGAAAAAGACGAAAACGGCTATATTGACTATCCGACGCTGGCGAAAACGGAGGAATAACGATGGCCCAGACTATCAGCGTGGAAATCTGGTCGGATCTTATCTGTCCCTGGTGCTGGATCGGCAAACGCCGCTTCGAGCGCGCGCTGGCCGATTTCCCTCAGCGCGAGCGCGTCAAGGTGGTACAGCGCGCGTTTCGACTGATGCCCGGCCTCGCGCCGCAACGCGCGCAGAACGTGCTTATCCAGCGGCTTGGCTCCGCCGAGCGGGTTGCCGCCATGCTGGCGCACGTGGAGAATGAAGCGGCCGGCGAAAACCTGGAGTACCGCCTCGCCGCGTCGTTTGTCGGCGATACGCGCGATATCCATCGTTTGGTAAAGTTCGCCGCGGAAAAAGGGTTGCAGGATCAGGCCGTCGAGCGGTTCTATCGGGCCGGTTTCACCGAGAACGCCGCGTTGTTCGAACGTCAGACCCAGCTACGGTTGATGGCCGATATCGGCCTCGATCGGGACGCCTGCGCGGCGGTGCTTGACGCAGACGCCTATGCGTCCGCCGTCGATGAAGACCTGCGCGCCGCACAAGCCCGCGGCGGCGGCGGCGGCGGCGTGCCGTTCTTCCTGATCGATGGTCGGCAGGCAATCTCCGGCGCGCAGTCGGCCCCGACGTTTCTTGCCGCGCTGGAGCAGGCATGGCAGGTTCAACCTTCCCAGCGCGAGCAGGGATCGACGGGCGCGGTCTGCGGCCCCGACGGCTGCCGTTGAAAAGCGGAAACTAATCGCTGCCCGGCGCGCCGGCGCGCAGTCCGTCCATCACCAGATCCATCAGCCGGGTGAGACGACGTTGCCAGTCCTCGCCGGCATCGATCTGCCAGATGCCGGCGATGGCCAGAAAGAAGTCGTCCACGGTCACGCCCGGTCGGATGGCGCCGGCTGCCTGGTTGGCGTCGAGCAAACGCTGGGCCGCGGCGGCCACTGGCGCATATCCCGCTGTGCCCGGGCAGTCGCGGGCGTGCGCCACCTGACGGATGGCGTCGGCCAGACCGGCCTTGGTCATGGCATAGCGGGCCAGACGATCCATCCATGCCCGCAGGGCGCGGTCCGGCGGATTGCTCTCAAGCAGGCGGTCGGCGAAGTCGGCGACCTGCTCCATTTCATAACGGTAGACTTCCATCACCAGCGCTTCCCGGTTGGGAAAATTACGGTAGAACGTCGCTTGCCCGACCCCCGCCTTTCGAGCGATGGCGCTTAAGGGGACGTCCGCCGAACGCGTCAGTTCGGCCACCGCCACCTCCAGGATGCGTTGGCGATTCTGTAATGCGTCTGAACGCAACGGTGTATCCGTCTGCTGCGACACGTTTTTTCTCTCCGCAAAGGATATCTTGTCAAGCGGACAGCTGTCCGCTATGCTGATTCATGGGAAACGGACACCTGTCCGTTTTAACTATACAGGCAATTATAGGGAATATTCGATGAAAACGACAGGCAACACGATTCTCATCACCGGCGGCACCTCGGGCATCGGGCTTGGGCTGGCATTGCGCTTTCATCAGGCCGGCAACAAAGTTATCGTCGCCGGGCGACGTAAAAAGCTGCTCGACCAGATCGTCGCCGCGTATCCGGGCATTGCAGCGATCGAGCTTGACGTGACCGACCCCGCATCAGTCAATCGCGCACGCGAAACGGCGGCGGCCCGCTACCCTGAACTGAACGTGTTAGTCAATAATGCCGGTATCATGCTGGGGGAAGACCTGCGCAATCCGGACGATCTAAAAATCGCCGAAGAGACCGTCGCCATCAACCTGCTCGGCGCCATCCGTATGACGTATGCCTTTTTGCCGCAGTTGGTAAGTAAAGACGACGCCGCGATCCTCAACGTCACCTCCGCGCTGGCGTTCGTCCCGCTACCGGCCGTTCCCACCTATAACGCCACCAAGGCGGCGCTGCACTCGTTCAGCGAAAGTCTGCGCGTTCAGCTTGCCGACACCACGGTCAGCGTGATAGAGATCGCGCCGCCGGGCGTGCGCACCACGCTGTTCGGTCAGCAGAACAACGAACGCTCCATGCCGCTGGACGATTTCCTTACCGAAACCCTGGATCTGCTGTATCGCGATCCGGAACCGCGAGAAGTCATTGTGGAATCAGCCAGATTCCTGCGTGACGCCGAAGCCAACGGCAGCTACGACGAGGTTCTGAACCTGCTTTCCGCGGTCAAAGCGCCGGACAAGGAATGATGGCGATCGCCCGCAGCTAGAACTTCCAGGCGTAGGCGATGCCGAGAATATCCTGGCTCATCTTCACGTTGGCTTCGCCGCCGCCAAAGGCCGCCGGAATGGAGCCGTTGCCGTTGACGGTCTCCCTGAAGCCGTGGGTATAGGCCAGGCTCAACTCCCCGTCAGGCGAAGGCGCCCACGTCAGGCCGACGCTCAGGTGGTTGCGAATCACCCCCGGGGCAAGCACATTGAGGAAGGTCTGGCTCTTTTGCACCGGCTGGTCGGCATGGCTGAAGCCGCCGCGCAGCGTCAGTTGCGGACTCAGCGCATAGCTGACGGCCAATTTATACACCGTCACGTCCTGCCAGCCGAAACCGGGGCCGTTCTTCGAGCCGAAATTATCGCCCGCGAATACCGACTGCACATCGAACGCATTGGCGATGGAGCGCACGCTGCCGTATTTGATCTCCTGCACGTCGGCGGACACCGTCAGCGCCGGCGTCACCTTGTACGCCAGCCCCACGCCGTAGTTTTCCGGAATATCGAAACTGCCGCCGTCGGCAAACAGCCCGGCATAACGGTCGAACTCTTCGGCCTTGATCTTCGACGCCCAGGTCAGACCCAGCGTCAGGTCGTCGGTCAACCGGCCCTGCCAACCCAGACGCAGCCCCCAGCCGGTCGAGGTGTCGTTGCCGCGATCGTTGAAATTGCCGGAATCGCTGGAAAAACCGGAAAACGCGTTCAATCCCTTGGCGGAGAAGCGCTGATAGACGAAATTCAGACCGACGCCGAAAGACTGCCGTTCGGTAAACTTGTAGGCCAGCGACGGGGTGATAAACAGCTGGCTCAGATTGACGCCCGCGCTGCCGTTGCCGCCAAAGGCGGCGTAGGGGTTTTCTTTATAGTCGGTATTCATGCCGCCGTTGCCGTACACGGCGACGCCGACGCCCAGGCGATCGTTCAGTTGCCGGCTATAGCCGACCTCCGGCAGCAGAAAATACTTCCGCTCGCTGCCGTCGTACCGGCCGTTGGCGCCCGCCGCATTCCCTTCGATCTCAGCGCTGCGATCCGGCGCGAACAACGTTGCCCCGATATCCAGACGATCGCCGATCCACACCGTGCCGGCCGGATTATTGGCCGCCGCCAGGGCATCCTGCGGCTGGGCGATGCTGACCCCCGCCTGTCCCTGAGCCTTGATGCCGTAGCCGTGCATGAAATAGCCATTGGTCGCGCCGGCCTGAGTGCTGACGACGCCGCTCAGCACCGCCAGCGAAACCAGTCGTATTTTAGATTTCACTCTAATTTCTCCCTGACGATATCGCCGGATCAGGCGGCTCTCTGGCGTCAACTATTAAACCAAATGCATAATGTTGAATAATAATATTGAATACTATTTGTATAGCGAAAAGGAATAATCACCCCGAATAGTGCTCACCCCCGCCGACGGCGCCTGCGCCAAAAATAGCCGCCCCGCCCGCTGCCGTAATCAGCGAAAAAACCAAATAATACAAAAGGGGCAATGAATGCTATCCGCAACTACATCGCCTGTTATTTTTTTGCCGGGAGTGAACACCTTGAAAAAAATTATGGTATGGTACGTTACCGTACCGTAACAGATGTAAGGGTTCTGTTTGATTATGATGGATATTGAAACAACACGTCCTGGTTCGCCAGGCAAAACACTTCGACCCAAAGGCGCGGAACGACTCAAAAACCTCACCGATTCAGCAACCGAACTTTTTCTTGCACAGGGATATGAAGCGGCTTCCATGGACAGACTCATCCAGCAGGCCGGCGGATCGCGACGCAATATTTATGAGCATTTCGGCGGGAAAGAGGGACTGTTTACCGCGGTTATCACGGAAGAATGCAAGAAGCTGGCCGCCCCGCTGGAGTCGCTGGCGCTGTCTGATAGCGCTATCAGGCCAACCCTGGAGAAATTCGGCAAGGAACTGCTTCATATTATTAAACAGCCCCGCACGCTCGAATTACACCGCCTCATGATTGCCGAAGGTAAACGCTTTCCGCATCTGTCGCGCGCGATCTGGCTCGCCGGTCATCAGAATGCCAAGTCGATACTTGAGACATGGATTCAGCGCCAACAGGATCAAGGCAAATTAAGGGAGAGCCTGAACGCCTCTGCGCTGTCATATGCGTTCATTCATATGGTGACCGCGGAAACACAGATGCAGATGCTGACCGGCGGACAGGAAACAACCGAGGAACAGGACGATAATACGATCGCCATGAGCATTACGCTCTTTCTGGCTGCAACAAGTAAGGATATAGACAATGAGTAAGATTAGCGCAAAGCAGTGGCTTGCTTATGCATTAGTCGCGTTTTTCGTGGTCGGCGGCATCGGCAACATCATCGCGCCGCAACCTATTGCGGATGATTACGCCAGGTGGGGCTATCCCCATTGGTTTCACTATGTGACGGGCTGTTTCGAGTTGATCGCGGCTTTTCTGATTGCAAGAAAAACCAGTCGGCTGGCAGGCAGCGTAATCGCCATCGGCATCATGTCTTCAGCCGTCGCCACCGTGATTTACCACGGAGAATACACGCATGCGATCGCCCCGTGCGTCGTTCTCATCTTATTGCTTCTCTCCGTTTATCTTCACAGGAAGTGACGGATCTACGCATCATCAGCATGTACTAACTGTTTGCCACACAATTATCAGATGGAGATATCATGAGTAATAGTCAGCCGATTGCGCTCGTTAGCGGCGCGACCAGAGGTATTGGCAAAGCAATAGCGCAGGGACTGGCTCAACAGGGAGTCAAAGTCCTGTTGGGCGCACGGAACTTGCAGGCGGGACGCGAGGTTGCCGAGCGCATCGCTACGCAGCATGTATCGGTAGAAGCCGTCGAATTGGACACCACCGATCAGACGACCATCGATAATCTGGCCGCGCTGATTCGGCAGAAATATGGCCGTCTGGATATTCTTGTCAACAACGCGGGCATCAGTATGGATTTCTCCCCTGAGCCCCCCATCCGGGAGAAATTGTCGCGCACCTTCGAAACCAACGTGGTAGGCACCGCCGCATTGACGGACGCGATGATCCCGTTGCTGGAGAAGTCTGAGCGGGCGCGCATCGTCAACGTTTCTTCGATTCTGGCCTCTTTCACCAAACGCACTCAGCCCGACTGGATTTATGCCGACGTTTACATGCCGACCTATCAGGCATCCAAAGCGGCGCTGAATTCCCTGACCCTCAGCTATGCCAGACAGCTGGCCGATCGCAATATCAAGGTAAACGCGATCTGTCCGGGTTTGACCGCGACCGACGCAACCAATCATTACGGCGACAGAACGCCTGAGATGGCGGCGCAAGTGGCGATCAGGTTTGCATTGCTGGACGATAGCGGGCCGACGGGTTCCTTCGCCAATGACGAAGGCGCGCTGGAATGGTAATTAAGTCGCCGGGAAACCGGCGCTTTAGCGGTGCATACCGCACCGCTAAAGCGGAAAAAGCTTCGCTGCGATAAAGTCAACGAATACCCGAATCTTGGGCGACAAATGACGGCCCGACGGCCAAAGCACATGGAAAACCATCTCCTGCCGGTTGTAGTCGTCCAATACCGTTATCAGGCTGCCCTGCCGCAGCTGCGAGCGCACCGCGATTTCCGGCACACAGGCGATGCCCAGCCCCTGCTCCGCGAAACAGACCTGCGGGTCAAGGCTATTGGTCACCATGCTGGCGGGCAGTTCGATGGCGGGCATGCCGTCCGGGCGCGGCAAGGGCCAGACATCCAGTTTGCCGGTGCTGGGAAAGCGATAGATCAGGCAGGCATGGCTTGCCAAATCTTCCGGCGTAAGCGGGATGCCCGCCTTGTCGAAGTAGGCGGGCGCCCCCACGATCGGCTTGCGGCAAGCCCCCAGACGACGCGCGGTAAGCCGGGAATCGCTGGGCGTTCCGGTGCGGACGACGGCATCAAAACCTTCCTCGATAACGTCCACCAGGCGATCTGAATAATCGATATCAAGTTCAATATCGGGATAGCGCCGCTTGAACTCCCCCAGCCGCGACATAAAAAGCGTACCGACCGAGGGCAGACTGATGCGCAGCTTGCCCTGCGGCTTTTCTTTGGTTTGCAAAAGTTCGGCTTCGGCGGATTCCACCTCGCTCAGTATGTGCCGACAGCGTTCCAGAAACAGCGCGCCTTCCGACGTCAGGCTGACGGTGCGGGTTGAACGGTGAAACAGGCGCACCCCCAACCGTTCTTCCAGCCGCGCAATGGCTTTGCTCACCGCCGACGCGGAGATGCCCAATTGCCGGCCAACCGCGGTGAAGCTGCGGGCGTCGCCGACCCGAACGAAGAGCTGGAGTGAGCCAATACTGTCCATCTAAAGCACCTTAATGCTGACATATTTGTCATAAGTGTTATTCACTGTAGCCTATTTTTCTTCGGTGCATGAATGGGCAGCATAACGAAATAGCGTTCAGCAACAGGCTGGATAGCGTCAAACCGGAGAAATGCGATTAATGAACGAAACGACGCGCGCGGATCTGCGCAACAACAGCGAACGCCTGCCGCTGGCGGGACTGCTTGCCCTGGCGATGGCGGCCTTTCTCACGCTGCTGACCGAAATTATGCCGGCGGGAATGCTCTCCTCCATCGCGCAAGGACTGGATGTCTCTGAAAGTCTGGCGGGACAGTTCATCACCGCCTACGCGGCGGGCGCGCTGGCGGCAGCCATTCCCGTGACGAAACTGACGCAAGGCATGCGGCGGCGGCCGCTGCTGTTGACGGCGATCTTCGGGTTTGCGCTGGTCAATCTGATTACCGCGATTTCCGGCAACTATACCCTCTCTCTGGTCACGCGCTTCTTTGCCGGCGTGTTCGGCGGCATCGTCTGGTCGCTGCTGGCCGGCTATGCGGTGCGCATGTCCCCGGCGCATCTCAGCGGACGAGCCATCGCTATCTCCGGCGCCGGCGCGACAATCGCACTGGTGCTGGGCGTGCCGCTCGGGGCGCTGCTGGGGCGGGCCGTCGGCTGGCAGGGCGCTTTCGGCCTGTTGAGCGCGCTGGCGCTGCTGCTCATGCTATGGGTAATCGCTATCGTGCCGGATTTCCCCGGTCAGGCCAAAGAACAGCGCCGGTCTCTCATCAGCATCTTTTTGCTGACGGGCATTCGTTCCGTGCTGTTTGTGGTGTTTTCCTTTATCGTCGCCCACAACATCTTCTACATCTATATTGAGCCTTTCCTCGCCCTTTCGGGCCTGTCGGCGCAGGTGGATATCGTGCTGTTCGTCTTCGGACTGGGCGCGATTATCGGCCTGTGGTTCGTTGGCGCGACGGTCGATCGGCGGCTGCGATCCCTCGCGGCGACAAGCATTGTCGTCTTTGCCTGCGCGGCTTTGCTGCTTGGCGTTTGGAGTCGTCTGCCGCAGATGGTCTATCCCTCCGTGCTGATCTGGGGCCTTGCCTTCGGCGGCTTCGCCACCCTCACCCAGACGGCCCTGTCCCGCTTCGCCGGCGAGTCGGTTGATGTGGCGCAATCCATGTACGTCACGGGCTGGAATATGGCCGTCGCCGCCGGCGGCGTTGCCGGAGGCATCTTGCTGCAACGGCCCGGCCCGGCGTCCTTCGCGTGGGTTGTCATCGTCATTCTCGCGGCTGCTCTGCTGGGTACGGTGTTCGCCATGAATCGGGCGTTGGCCGGCAAGCGTTGACGTCAATATCTTATATAGAAACCGAACAATTGGCTTATTTTATCCAGTCTTGCAACGTCAGCCCCGGCACGCGGGTAGCACGGTTATTCCCGTTTTTAAATATCGATACAATTCGCATGGTTATACTCCTCGCGCCAAACCAGTCCTATGAGATAAACATATGGCTTACCTCATAGAGGCGTTCAGTATAGGAATATGCTCGACATATGCACGGAGTGGCAGGTGGCACTCATAATTTCCCGGCGAGCTAAAATGAGCGCTGTAAGTAGGGTTTCCCACCAAATTGGCGCTGCCGGCCGATACGGCGGGCGGCGTCGATCAGGGCGGCGACGGCGGGCGTTTCCTCGCGCGCAAACGCATAGAAGCGCGCCGCGGGCAACGCCGGCCATTGTTCGTCCGGCCCCAATTCCCGCAGACCTTCACGTAGCTGGCTGCGGGCGATAACGGTGACGGCAAAGCCCGACAAGGCGGCCGACAGACAGCCCGCCATGCTGCCGCTCTCGAACACGATGCGCCATGCCCGTTCCGCCTTGCCCAGCGCGGCGATGGCCGACTCCCGGTAGATGCACGGCTCGGGAAACAGCGCCAGCGGCAGCGCCGCCGCGTTCTCCGGCGTCTGGTCGGCGGCGTAGGCCCAGACCAGCGGTTCCTCCCACAGCAGTTCGCCCACTCCGTCCACGCGGCTGCACTGTTTGCCGAAGACCAGATCGATGCGGCCATGTTCCTGCTGACGCAACAGATCGGCGGTGATGCCGACCTGAAGCTCAATTTCCGCCTGCGGGTGACTAACGCGAAAGCGCTGTAACGCCAGGGGCAGCCAGGCGGCGGCAAAGTCCTCCGATGCGCCGACCCGCAAGCGTCCACGCAGCGGCGCGCCGCGCAGTTTCGCCCTCGCCTCGCGTTCCAGATCCAGGATATTGCGGCCGTAGGTACACAAGGTTTCGCCGGCTAAGGTCAGTTCCAGACGGCGGGTGGTGCGCGCCAGCAGAGTCGACCCCGTCATCAGTTCCAGGCGCTTGATATGTCCGCTGACCGCCGAAGGCGTCAGCGCCAGCCGTTCGGCCGCCGCGGCAAAACTCCCGCTGTTCACCACTTCAAGGAAGGTGCGCAGCAGCGCTATATCCAGCGGCTGGCCTTCGGCGGCGGGTAAGATTTCCATGGCGGCTCCATTCAACGTAAAAAATCACTAATTAAACGATATTATTCGTCAATCGCGATGAATAATCCAGCCAGACTCAAGGGGACAGAGCAACCCACAGGAGACGACGCTATGCCAACTCAACACATCGCCACCACCTCCCGGCTCGATATTGCCTATCTGGAACTGAACCCGCACGGCGAACGGTCGGCAGTGCTGCTGCACGGCTGGCCGGATAGCCCGGCCAGTTGGAAGACGGTGGCGCCGATACTGGCCGACGCGGGCTACCGCGTGCTGGCCCCCGCGCTGCGCGGATTCGCGCCCACGCGCTTCAGGGACGCGGCGACGCCGCGCAGCGGACAATTGTCGGCGCTCGGCCGCGACCTGCTGGAGTTCATCGACGCGTTGGGGCTGACGCGCCCGCTGCTGGTGGGTCATGACTGGGGCGCGCGGGCCGCCGCCAACGCCTGCGGTCTGCGCGACGGCGTCGCTTCGCATCTGGTGATGTTGTCCGTCGGCTACGGCACCAACGATCCGAATCAGACGATCGGTCTTCAGCAAGCGCGCAACTACTGGTATCACTGGCTGATGGCCACGCCGCGCGGCGCGCGCGTGGTGCGGGAGGAACGCGAAGCCTTTGCGCGCCAGATGTGGGATACCTGGGCGCCGGCGGGCTGGTATACGGACGCCGACTTCGACGAGGCCGCGCAGGCGTTTCAGGGCGATGACTGGGCCGAGGTCGTGCTGCATTCGTATCGTCACCGCTGGGGTTTTGTCGCCGGCGATCGGGCCTACGATCAGGACGAGGCCCGCCTGAATCCGGCGCCCGTGCTGTCGGTGCCGACCCTGGTGCTGCACGGCGCGGCCGATACCTGCAACCATCCCGATAGCTCGCGCGGCCGCGAGCATTTCTTTCAGGACAGATACCAGCGGCAGGTGCTGGAAGGCATCGGCCATTTTCCGCAACGGGAAGCGCCGCAGCAGGTCGGTCGGGCTATCCTGCAATTTTGTCAGACGGGGTAAGGCGCGCCCGGCCTCTCAGTAAGCGTGCAGCAGCGCGTGACGAAACGACAGGATATGGGCTTCCACCGCGGCCTCCGCGGCGGCGGCGTCCTGCTGCGCCAGGGCGTCTATCACGGCGCGATGCTCTTCCACCACCTCCTGCCGGTGTTCTTCCCGGGAGAGCGTGCTGGCCCAAAAGCGCTGCGAACGGGCGTGCAGCACGCTGAGGATATCGCTCAGCGTGCTGTTGCCGGCGATCTGCGCCAGCATCTGATGGAATTCATGATCCAGCGTCATCATCAATATCCGGTCGCGGGCCTGACTGGCCTCGGCAATCTGCTGATTCAGATCGCGCAGTTCGGCGATATGCGCCTGCGTCACGCGCTGGCTGGCCAGCCGTATGCACAGCCGTTCATTGGTGAGGCGCACGTCGATCAGCTCCAGCGCATCGTTAATGGACAGCGGAGACACCATCACGCCCTTACGCGGGATCACCTGGAGTAACCCCTCGTTCGCCAGACGATGGATAGCCTGGTTGACCGGCGTCCGGCCCATATCCAGGTCATTCATCACCTGCGCGGTATTCAAATACTCTCCGGGCTTGTAATTCAAGGTCACCAGCGATTGTTTAAATCGCCGGTAGGCCAGTTCGTTCTGCGACAGTCCGCTCTCCTCCACCGTCGGCAATGCCTGACGCCGCTCCTCCACGCTCTTCACCCATAGCTCCTGCAACGAAAAAATCTTTAGATACATAGTACACAAAACATGGCACGAAAATCGCTTAATACCGTAATGAAAGTCGTGTGAAATTTCACAGTAATTTTAGTTGGAGCGGGGATTTTATGAAACTGGCCTTTAACTTAGCGGAAAAAAGCGGCGCGACGGCGCTGGAGGTTGATATCGATCGTCTGGTGATCGCCGGCTGGACCGGGCGCGATCGTCAGGCGGTTTTGCACCATATTCGGGAGTTGGAAGCGATCGGCGTGCCTCAGCCTAGTGCAATTCCGCTGTTCTATCGCGTGGCGGCGAATCAGCTCACGCAATCCCCGGTGGTTGAAGTGATCGGCGACGCCAGTTCCGGCGAGGCCGAACCGTTAATCTTCTCCCACGGCGGCGAACTCTATGTTTCGCTGGCGTCGGATCATACCGATCGTCGGCTGGAAGCGCACAGCGTCGCGCTGTCGAAACAGCTGTGCGTCAAGCCGGTGGCGCGGGACGCCTGGCCGCTGCGCGAAGTCATCGAGCACTGGGACAGCCTGATTCTGCGCTCGTGGATCAAGGAGGACGGCGACTTCCGTCTCTACCAGGAGGGTACGCTGGCCAGCCTGCAACCGCCGATGACGCTGCTGCAACGCTATCTGGCGACGGACGCGCCCAGCGCGGCGCAGGCTGACGGTCTGGCCATGACCTGCGGCACCATGGCGGCGATTGGCGGCATTCGCCCGGCGGCGGAGTTCCGCATGGCGCTGGTGGACGAACGACTGGGCCGCACCCTCAGCCACAGCTATCGCAGCATTGAACTGCCGGTGGTGGCGTGATGGCAAGACTCACTTTACAGCAGGCCGCCGCCGGGTTGGCGACGGGCGCGTTCACCAGCATGGATCTGACCGAGTCCGCGCTGGCGCGCATCGCCGACCCACTGGGCGAAGGGGCGCGCGCCTTTACCCGGCTATACGCCGATACGGCCAGACAACAGGCGCAGGCGGCCGACCGGCGGCGCGCGGCGGGGCGTCCGCTCTCGGCGTTGGACGGCGTGCCGGTTTCCATCAAAGACCTGTTTGATGTCGCCGGCGAGCCGACCGCCGCCGGATCCCGCGCGCTGGCGGCCGCTCCGCCCGCCTCGAATCACGCCGCCGTGGTCACGCGGCTCTTGCAGGCCGGCGCCGTGGTGGTGGGCAAGACCAATATGACCGAATTCGCCTATTCCGGTCTGGGGATCAATCCACACTACGGCACGCCGGTCAATCCGTGGGATCGCGACGCGCGGCGGATTCCGGGCGGCTCGTCTTCCGGCGCCGCGGTGGCGGTGGCGGACGGCATGTGTTTCGGCGCGGTCGGCAGCGATACCGGCGGCTCGGTGCGCATTCCGGCGGCATTCTGCGGCCTGACCGGCTATAAGCCCACCGCCCGCCGCATTGATGATACAGGACTGCTGCCGCTGTCGCCGTCGCTGGACTCCATCGGCGTTATCGCGCACGGCGTCGCCGACTGTATCGCGCTGGACGGACTAATCGCCGCGCAACCACTGACGCCGCAGGCGAGGCCGTTGGCGCAGGCGCGCTTTGGCGTGCCGCAAACGCTGGTGCTGGACGAACTAAACGACGCGGTCGCCGCGGCCTTCGAGCTGACTCTGCGGCGTCTGGCGCAGGCGGGAGCGCGCATTGAAGCCCTGCCCTGCGCGGCGTTCGCCGAACTGGCCGCCATCAACGCCGCCGGCGGCTTCACCGCGCTGGAGTCATGGCGCTGGCATCAGCCGCTGATCGCCGGCCATGCGGACGAGTACGACCCGCGGGTGCTGTCGCGTATTCGCCGCGGCGCCGCGCTGGGGGAAAACGATCGGCTGCTGCTGGCGCAGCAGCGCGCCGACTGGCAGCGGCGGGTGAACGCCGAAGTTCAAGACTACGATGCGCTGCTGATGCCCACCGTCCCCTTTATCGCCCCGACCATCGCCGAACTGGAAGCGGATGACGACGCCTATTTCCGCATCAACGGCGCGGCGCTGCGCAATCCTTCGGTAATCAATTTCCTGGACGGCTGCGCCCTTTCGCTGCCGTGTCAGCCGCCGGGCGATGCGCCGGTCGGGCTGATGGCGGCGGGATTGCCGCTGCACGACGACGCGTTGCTGGGGTGGGCGCTGTCGATTGAGCGTTGTCTTGCCGACGCCTAATTTTCCGGCGGCATCGCCGTCTTCTTTGAGTTAACAGGAGCTGAGATAATGATGAATACCGCTACCAACGACACGGCGCAAGGGGTGACGCCGCAGGAACAGGACGTCGGGACGCCGAATACCGGTAAGCTGGCCGCGGCCAGTTCCATCGGCACCGCGCTGGAATGGTACGACTTTACCGTTTACAACATTATGGCGGCGCTGATTTTCAATCATGTGTTTTTCCCTTCGTTCGACCCGCTGGTGGGTACCATTCTGGCGTTTTCCACCTATGCCGTCGGCTATGTTTCGCGGCCGATCGGCGGCATCGTGTTCGGTCATCTGGGCGATGTGCTGGGGCGACGTTTTGTGCTGGTCGCCACGCTGATCATCATGGGCGTGACCACGGCGCTGATGGGGATACTGCCCGGCTACGCCACCTGGGGGATCTGGAGTCCGTTGCTGCTGGTTACGCTGCGCTTTGTACAAGGCATCGCGCTCGGGGGCGAATGGGCCGGCGCGGTCTTGTTGTCAATGGAACACGGCAAGCCGCATCAGCGCGGGCGCAACGCTTCGTTCGCTCAGGTCGGGCCGTCCTGCGGCACGTTGATCGGCACCGGTTTTATCACCCTGGTTACGCTGTCGATGTCGGCGGACAGTTTCCAGCAATGGGGCTGGCGTATTCCCTTCCTGCTGAGCCTGGTGCTGGTCGTCTTCGGCCTGTGGCTGCGCCGCGGCGTCGGCGAGACGCCCGCCTTCCTCAAGCTGGAAAAAAACAAGGACATTACTCAGGCGCCGATCCGCGAGGTGTTCAGCCGGCATCCGCGCTCGCTGCTGATCGCCGGCGGGGCGCGCATCGGTTCCGACGTGCTGTACGCGCTGGTGGTGGTCTTTACCCTGACCTACGTGACGACGGTGCTGCACCTGCCGCGGCCGCTGGCGCTGACGGCCACCATGCTGGGGGCCTGCGGCAACGCCATCGCCGTGCCGCTGTTCGGCATGCTTTCCGACCGCTTCGGTCGTCGGCCGGTGTATATGGGCGGCGCGCTGGCGGCGGTGATCTGGGCGTTTGTCTTCTTCGTGCTGCTGGACAGCGCGCAGCCGGTGCAGATCTGCATCGCGGTGGTGGTCGGGCTGCTGATTCACGCGGCGATGTACGGGCCGCAGGCGGCATTCGTCACCGAGCAGTTTCCCACCCATGTGCGCTATGCGGGGTCGTCGCTGGCCTATACGCTGGCGGGGATCGTCGGGGGCGGTTTTGCGCCGTTGATCATCACCTCGCTGTTCAGCGCTTACGGCGGTACGCTGGCGATATCGCTGTATGTGTCGCTGGCGCTGTTTATCACCCTCTGGGCGGTATGGGCCGCCAAAGAAACGGCGCATAAATCGCTATAAGCCGACGACAAGCGCAGATAACAAGCGAAAGCATAAAAATAATTCAATCATTCCCCAGCCTGCCTGGGGAATTCAGACGGATAACTCATCCCAACACCATGGCCATCCGCCGCGGACCGCGCCATACCTTTTAAACATTCCCGCCATAATCCCCGAGCGCGCCGACGCCAAACTGATTGAAAAGCATACAAATGTTAATATTAACAATACTAATGTTAATGATTTATTTGTAACCCATCCTAATGATATTTATCGTCGGGATCTCTACATCCAAGATCTGTATACAAAATAGCCAATAATATTGCGGCATCTTTACCTGATTATGGAGGAGATCATCATGCCACCAAGCGGCAGCGCGTTGTTGAAAGAGGATATAGCGCTTTCCCCATCGATTTTCGAGGCGGATGGAAAGCTGACTTACGACGAGAAGGCGGAGCGCGCCTTGCAGGCGGCGCTGAAAATTAAAGAGCAGTTACTGGATTCGCCTCAAAAGGTGGATACCGAACGCCTGATCCATCTGCTGGATGTGTATCAGAAATACGGCACCGAACCCGCCATACTGCTAAGAGCCCGCGTGTTCGAACAGGTTTTGCAACAGAAGACGCTATTTCTCGACGACAACCCGCTGGTGGGATCGGTTACCTCTTATCCCGCCGGGGTCTATGTCTATCCCGAATACGGTTCGGAGTGGATCGCCGAAGAGCTCGACCAACCGATCGTCTCCCATCTGGGCGAGGTTTCGCTTTCCAGCAAGGATCGGGAACTGCTGGCCGCGGCCGCCGACTATTTCAAAGATAAAAACGCCGAAGCCCGTTCCCGCGAACTGGCGCGAGATCTGTTGGGACTTGATCCCAAAGAAGGCGTGGCGGCCGGTCTGTTCACCGAATCGGCGCGCTACACCGTCGGCGCCGGCAACGTCGATTACGCCGGCTTTATCGATCGGGGGCTGAACGATATCATCCGCGAAACCGAAGATCGCCTGCGCGCGGTACCCAGAACGGCGGCGGAATCGGACAGAATCGATTACTACAAAGCCATCCTGATTACCTTCAGAGCGGTGATCGCCCTGGCGCGCCGCTACGCCGATCTGGCCGAACGCGAAGCGGGTAAAACCGACGATCCCATACGTCGCGCCGAACTGCTGGAGATCGCCGAGGTTGCGCGTCACGTGCCGGAAAATCCGCCCAGAAATTTCCGCGAGGCGCTGCAAAGCTGGTGGTTTATTCATCTGGGGATCCAAATCGAGCAAAGCGGCTGCGGGTCGTCCCCCGGCAGGCTGGGACAGTACCTGGATAAATATTACCAGGCGGACAAAACTCAAAACGGCCTTACCGCCGAACAGGCGAAAAGCTGGCTCAAAGCGCTGTTCGTCAAGATTTTGTCCTACGGTTTCTATTCCGGGGTGATCGCCGCCCGACAGGGATCGGGCCACACCGGCCACACCATCAATCTGGGCGGGCTGGACGCCGGCGGCCGGGATGCCACCACGGAACTGGATTACATTCTGCTCGATACGCAGATAGAGTTGCAGACCATTCAGCCCACCATCACGATCCTTTACCATGACGGTCTGGCGGAGGATTTTCTGCTCAAGGCGGTCGATCTTGAGCGCACCGGACTCGGACAGCCGCAGTGGCTGAACAACCGCGTGGTCATCGAACGCCTGCTGACCCGTTACGCCAAAGTCGGCGTCACCATTGAAGACGCCAGAAATTGCATCAACATGAGCTGCGTCGCCACCGGCATCGCCGGCAAAACGGCGTTTCTGCACGAAGGCGGCTCGTTCAATCTGGCCAAGGCGCTGGAGCTGGCGCTGCACGACGGCATCGATCCCGCAACCGGCCTGACCGTCGGCGCGAAAACCGGCGATCCGAGAAATTTTGCGGATTTCGAACAGCTTTACGCCGCCTACTCGCAGCAGGTTCTGCATCTTTTCCAGCAGGTGCGGCCGTTGGGATCGCTGTCCAACAAGGCGTTGGGCGATACGGTGCCGGTGCCGTTCCGTTCATCGCTTTACGAAGGCAGCCGCCGGCGCGGCAAGGACATCTACAAAGGCGGGGCGGATTATTATCTCTATTTCGTCATCTCGACGGCGGGAGTGGATGTCGCCAACTCGTTGGCGGCAATCAAACAGGTGATTTACGACGAGAAAGAGGTCGGATGGGACGCATTGCTGGCCGCGCTGGCCGCCGATTTCGAGGGCTACGACGCGTTGCACAACAAATTGCTGAAGGCTCCCAAACACGGCAATGGCGATGCCGAAACCGACGCGCTGATCCGCCGCGTATATGACGATGCGTGGACGCTTTTCCACTCGCTCGACGTTCAGGACAATTTTTTCGGCGACAACGGCGCCAATCTGGAGGCGTTCTCGCTTTCCATCCACAATTACTTCGGCATTCTGACCGGCGCGTTGCCCAACGGCCGCAAGCAAGGTACGCCATTGACCGACGCCAGCGTCTCGGCCACCCCCGGTTCGGACCGCAAAGGCCCGCTCGCCCTGCTGACCTCCGCCGCCCAGGCGCTGGATACGGTCAAATACGGCTCCAATCATTTCAACATGAAGTTCCATCCGCAGGCGCTGGCGGGGATTGGCGGCGCCCGCAAACTTCTGGCGCTGATCAAGGACTATATGGACCGCAACGGCTCGCATATCCAGTTCAACGTGGTGAGTTCGGAAACCTTGCGCAAGGCGCAGGCCCGCCCTGAAGACTACAAGGGCCTGACCGTGCGCGTGGCCGGTTTCTCCGCTTATTTCACCCGCCTCCATAAAGGGGTGCAGGACGAAATTATCGCGCGGACCGAACTCTCGTTTTAACGGACGGTTTAAAACTACCGAGGCGGCGCACAAGCGCCGCCTCTTCTATCAGGGTTAGCGCAATGGAACCGCAGGGCGTTATTTTCGACATTCAGCATTTCAGTTTGCATGACGGGCCGGGCGTACGCTCGACGGTATTTTTCAAAGGCTGTCCTTTATCCTGCCTTTGGTGCGCCAATCCGGAGTCGCAACGCAGAAAGCCGGAATTGCTCTATTTCGCGGCAAACTGCGTCAGCTGCGGCGCCTGCGTCGCCGCCTGCCAGTCCGGCGCGCTTTCTTTAGCGGAAAAAGGCGTCGCCATCGATCGAACCCTGTGCCAAAGCTGCGGCGCCTGTGCCGAGGCCTGCGCCAACGACGCCCGCACGCTGTCGGGACGCAAGATGCGCGTTGACGAAGTCGTGGACGAGGTGCGCCAGCATTGGCGCATTTTCATGCAAAGCGGGGGCGGCGTAACCTGTAGCGGCGGGGAAATTCTGTCGCAACCGGTATTCCTGCAAGCGCTATTGCAAAAGCTGCACGACGAAATGGGCTTTCATCTCTGTCTCGACACCAGCGGCTACGCGCCCTGGTCGCGGCTGGAGCAGCTATTGCCCCATGCCGATATGATCCTGCTGGATTTAAAACATATGGACGCCGCTCGCCATAAAGCGGCGACCGGACGCGATAACAAATATATTCTGGAAAACGCCCGCCGTCTCGGCAAACGCGGATTTCCGGTGCTGGTGCGCCTGCCGCTGATCCCCGGTTTTAACGACGACGACGACAACCTTTTCCGCCTGGGCGCCTTTATGAAGGAGATCGCCCTGCCCGCCATTGAAATTCTGCCTTATCACGAATTCGGCTCTTCGAAATACGAAGCGCTGGGAAAAACCTACCACGTTTATGAAAATAAACGCCCTCGCGTCAGAGAAGCCAGAGAGATCTTGTCCGCATTCGGACTGGAGGTGGTTCTGGTCGAACAGGAAAATCATCACACCTCTGCCTGACGCCCGCGTTTGCGAAAGCGCAGGCCGTTGCGAGCGGCAGAATTGGCCGGATTACAAAACAGCGGTAATAAAATCCCGCGGCAGGCTGGTGATCTTTTCATGTCCGGTATCGGTGATGACAAAGCACTCCTCAACCTGAAATCCGCCAAGCCCCTTGATATAGAGGGGCGTTTCCAGCGCGATGACCATGCCGGCTTCAAGCGCGCGCGTTTCGTTGGGCGAAAGATAAGGCGCCTGTTCGCCCATGCCTAATCCTATCGTATGACCGATGTGGCCGCGGGTGTACCAGTCAAGTCCGGCCTTACGCACCGCATTCTGACCGGCATGGAAAATCTCGCACATGGCGGTACCCGGGCGCAAAAGCGCAATTCCAGCATCCATGCCGGCGCACACCGCATCCATAATGCGACGCATCTCATCAGTCGGCGGATGGAAAATCAGCGTTCGACCGGTATCGGATCCATAGCCGCGGATTGAAGCCGCGCAATCGAAAAATACCGATTCATTGCCTGTTATACGGGCGCCGCCGGTGAGAGTCGGAGAGATGTCGACGCCGATCGAGGCGGTGACGCGCGTGGCCATAAAGCCGGCATCTGGCATCCTGGCCGCACGTTCGGCGCAGGCGTTATCGTAAATCATCTTCAAGCCTTGCGTATCCAACCCGCGAAGCGGGGTCGACGCCACCGCCAGCAACCCCGCCTCCGCGAAGCGAGTCGCCTCTTGCAGACACGCGATCTCAAACGGAGACTTAATCGCCCGCAGATCGGTAAACAAACCGCCGCACTCCACAAAGGTGGCGTGGGGAAGCCGGGCTCTAAGCAATGCAAAAGCGGCCGCGGATACCAGGTTCATTTCAATGCCGATGCGCCCATGCCCCAGACCGCTGGCGTTCACCGCCTCCGCAAGCGTCGTCATATTACGGGCGATATCGAAGCGCGGGCTGGGTTTCGGCTGGCGACTGGCACGCCCGGATCGGATTTCGTCAATATCTGCAATCTCCAGCCAAAGAGGATAGGTGCGCACATCGGCGATGCTGATATTTTCTTTCGCCGACTCTTCAACCCAACTGGCGACCAGAACCATCCCCTTTTGGGCTGGATCGGCCGGAAGCAGGGCAATCGAACCGCCGGGGTTGTCGAAATAATTTTGATACCCCGTCATATAATGAAAATTCGCGCCGCCCCAGGCGATGACGGCATCCAGTTCCGCCGCCGCCATTAAACGTCGGAAGCGTTGCATATCGACGGCGTTGCGGCTCGTGGTTAAATTGGCGCTCATCGGCCCTCCCCATTTTGAATTTCAATAATCAGGCGATCGAGTGTCGTGCGATCGCAGGGCTCTCCCGCCGCCAGACGTTTGCCCACTTGCGCGTCAAGCAACGGGCGCAATGCGTCCCGTACCGATGAAGGCTGGGCAAGCAACGCCAGGATCAGATCATGCTGAACCTGTTCCGGCCAGGCGGCATCGAACGCATCGCGCGCGTCACCTTTGCGCGTTCCCGCCGACGGCGGCAAACGCTGTCGCAAGCGTTCGGTTGCCGCCTGATTCACCTCGCCATTTTCAATCACCACGCCATAGTCCGCGCGCGCCGTCGTCGCGCTGATGTAGCCATCCAGCACATCATGCAGAACGCGCGATGGCGCACGCTTGGCGGGATCGCCATACCCGCCGCCGGTTGGGGAAATGAACTCGATCACATCGTTACGTTCCAGCTCGACAAGATCGATCTGCCCGAGCGATTGCGCCGCGCCTTGCGGATTGAGCACCACGGACGTATTGGCCCCGGTGGCGCCGCCCAACGCGCCCCAGGCGTTGAAACGAAAACGTTCCAGTCCGCGCGCGGTCAGAACCGTACCCGCCTGCATATTGCGCATGCGGAAACGAATGGCGGAACCGCCGCGCCATTCGCCGGCCGCGGCGCTGTCGGCGGCATAGCCATACTCTTCAACCAGCACCGGCATTTCCGCCTCAAGCACTTCATTGGGAACATTACGCAGCCATCCGCCGGTAAAACTCGTTCCCTCAATGCCGTCCTGCGCGGGCCGTCCTCCCGACCCGCCGGATAGCGGCTGAGCGACGGTGATCCTGCGCTGCCCGGTTTCTTGATCGATGGCGGCGACCAGCACAATAGCGATAGCCCCGGCGCTGTTCGCCGGCGTCACGGACGGCAAAGCCTGCCCCAGACAAGCCATAATACAATCCATCACGCGAATGAACGTGGCGGCGCGAACGCCGCAAGCCCTTCCCGGATCGGGATTGACGATGGTTCCCTGCGGCAAAATCATCGATAGCGGACGCGTCAGCCCTGAGTTGTAGGGAATATCCGGATCCAACGTGCGGAAATAGTTCAGAATAGCCAGACTCAGCATATAGTGACCGGGTTGACCGTAGGTCGGCAGATTGAAAGCCGCCTTAACCTGTAGATCCGAGCCGGTGAAGTCCAGCGTCAGCGCGTCGCCCTCGACGGTCATGGTTAGGGCGATGCGAATCGGCCGCCCGCCGGTTGCTTCAACCTCCATGTAATCCGAGGCAAAATAGCGCCCATCCGGTATGCGTGAGATAATTTGCCGGGCGCGGGTTTCGGCGCTGGCAAGCAGATCGACGATGCCATTTTTCACCGCCTCGCCGCCGTAACGCGCCACCAGCTCTTTTACGCGCCGGTCGGCCGTCGCCAGCGATGCAAGCTCGGCTTTGATATCGCCCCAGTTCTGGTCGGGAATGCGACAGTTGGTCAGAATTATTCTGACGATATCCTCATTCATCCGACCGGCGCGGATCAGCTTCAGCGGCGGTATACGCAGACCCTCCTGCCAAATATCGCCGGCGACCGGCGTTATGGAGCCGGGTACGCGACCGCCGACGTCGGACGAGTGGATAAAATTGAAGGCGAAGGCAATGATTTCGCCGTCGACGAAAAGCGGCCGCCATACCCAGATATCGGGCAAATGGGTGGACAAACCGCGCGTCGTGTCGGGATCGTTGGCGATACAAACGTCGCCCTCTTCGTATTCATCAAAAGCGCCGATGGCTTCCCAGCCCGGCAGACCGACCATCAGGCTGACCGATGTTTCCGTCGGCGCAGCCAGCACCTCCCCGGACGGCGCAACGAGACAGGCGCCGAAATCCGAGGTTTCTTTCACGAAGACGGTAAAACCGGTACGCAACGTCACCGACGCCATCTCCTCGACAATCGCCTGAAAACGATTACGAAAGATTTCAAGCTGGACCCGACTGGTCTTCATGTCCGTTCCTCCTGCGCGCGTAGCCGGCCGATCAAATTGCCATAGTCGTCAATGACGGCGGTAAAATCGCCCGGCAGATAAATCGTGGTATCCGGCGCTTCTATCACCGCCGGCCCCTCAAGCACCTGCCCGGGAAGCAGAGCGGCACGCTCGAAGAAGCGCGCCGGCACCGTGTCGCCGTTTTCGATAATCGGCAATATTTCGCGCGGTTCGGGCGCGGCGCCGGCATCCCCTCTTGCCGACAGCGTTGGCTGAGGGGCTTTGGGCGTGACGCCGCGCACGGTAACGCGAATATTCGTGATCTCGACCGGCGCCGAAGAGTCGGAAAAACCGTAAATGCGCGCATAGGCGCGATGGAAGTCGCTAATCAGCGCAGGCAGCTGCACGGCGTCAAACTTGTCCGCCGGCAGCGGCACGGTTAAATCGAACGACTGGCCGTGATAACGCATATCGGCGGAAAGGCGCAGGCTCCGTTCCGACGTTTCCAGGGGCTGCGTCGCCAGCCATGTCAGGGCTTGCTCCGTTAACGCATCGTAGCCGGTGGCCAGCGCGTCAGGGTCAGGATACCCGGACGGCAGAGTGTGAATCAGATCCTGACGCAGATCCGCGCCCAGGCTGCCAATCGCGCAAAGCGTGCCGGGAGAAGCCGGGATCACCACGGCCTCTACGCCGACCTCTCTGGCCAGCAGGAAGGCATGTTGCGGTCCCGCGCCGCCGTAAGCCAACAGCCGAAAGTCGCGTGGATCGATGCCTTTTCTGGCCATCAGCGGCATAAACTGGGCAAACATGTTGGCGGTGGTCACATCGAGAATACTCTGCGCCGCCTCCGCCGTCGTCAGACCCAGCGGCGCGGCCAGCGTCGCCAGCGCGGCGTCGGCCCGGTCGCGATCCAGCCTGAGACCGCCGCCCAGAATGCGCTGCGGCGAATAGAGCCCGATGCGCACATAGGCGTCCGTCACGGTCGGCCTGTCGCCGCCATGTCCGTAAGCAGCCGGCCCCGGCATGGCGCCCGCGCTTTGCGGCCCGACCTTCAGAATGCCGGCGCTATCGAGCCAGGCGATGGAGCCGCCGCCGGCGCCGATGGAAGAGATATCGACGGCAGGCATAATCAAGGGAAAATCGCCGATCTGGCTCTCCGTCGAATAAAGCATATCGCCGTCGATAATGGCGACGTCGACGCTGGTGCCGCCCATATCGAAACCGATCAACTTACGGTTGCCGCTGGCGACGCCGGTCATCAGCGCCCCCATCGCGCCCGAAGCCGGCCCGGAAAGCAGCGTCTCCACCGGCGAACGCGCCGCCGTCGCGGCGGCCATAACCCCGCCATTTGACTTGGTGGTCAGAACCATCGCCTTCATGCCGACGTCATCCATATCGGCCTGTAGGCGATCGAAATAGCGGCTCATTTTCTGACCGATAAAGGCGTTCATCGTCGTCAACAACCCGCGCTCGTATTCACGTTGCTGCGGCCAAACCTCATGCGACGCGCAGACATACAGCTGCGGCAATTCACGGCGCAGGTGCTCAACCAATTGCCGTTCATGTAACGGGTTGCGATAGGCGTGCATCAGCACGATAGCCAGCGATGTCACCCCGGCGTTGGCAAGATCACGCGCGCTTTCGGTTGCGGCATCCAGATCCAGCGGCGTCAGGACGGCGCCATCAACGCGCATTCGCTCCGCGACTTCACGCACGTGGCGACGCGCAACCAGCGGGCGGATGCGCTCGACATAATAGTTGGTGGGATCGGGCAGCCGCAGCCGTCCGATCTCCAGCAGATCGCGAAAGCCCCGGGTGACAAGCAGCCCGGTGGTCGCGCCATTGCGTTGCAACAGGGTGTTCAGGCCAAGCGTCGTGCCGTGGACAAAATAGCCGATATCCGCAGGCGAAATACCGTATTCACGTTGCAAAATGCGGATGCCGTTGAGAACGGCGCGCGCCGGATCGGCGGGTACCGATGGGGTTTTAAGGGTCAGCGTTTTGCCGCTGGCTTCCTCGACTACGGCGAGATCGGTGAAGGTGCCGCCGATATCAATCCCAAGTCGATAGCGCGGATGATGGTTCATGAGCGTCCTGATGTAATCATGCGAAACAGCTCGTTCCCCTTGACGATAAAGGGGACGATTAAAACGAGCAGGAAGGTAAAAGCGATAAGCAGCGTTGACAGCGCCGCGATAGCGGGGTCTTGATACTGTTCGAGATAATGATACATCTCAACCGGCAGCGTGTTGACGGCGGGCTTGACGATGAACAGCGTCATTTCCACCTCATCGAACGAGGTCACGAAGGCCAAAACGCCGGAGACGATCAGCGCGCCTTTTATCTGCGGCAAAACGGCAAGACGAAAAGCCTGCAACGGCGTCGCGCCGAGATCGCAGGCGGCCTCCTCGACGATAGGGTCCACCTCGCCCAGGCTGGCGGTCAGAATGGTCACCACAAAGGGAAGCATAACGATGCAATGGGCGAGAATAATGCCGGAGAAGGTGCCGTAAAGACGGAAACCGCTCGCCGTACCCAGCGTGACGAACAGCACGAACAGCGAGAAGCCGATGGCGACGCGCGGTACGACCAGCGGCGCAAACACGGCGGATTTCATGGCGCTCAGGCCGCCAAGGCGCAACCGCGCCAGCGCATATGCCATCGGCAGACCGAGCAACAGCACAATGCCCGTAGCCAGAACGCCAACAATCAGCGAATTCAGCATACTGGTCTGAAACGCGCGATTACCCAGCACCAGACGATACCAATCGAGCGTGAATCCCTGCGGCGGCCAGGCATTGAACGCGCTGGTATTGAACGAGTTGATCATGACGATCAAGATCGGCGCCAGCATAAACAGCAGCGTGAGCGCAAGAAAGAGACGTAAACTCCAGGTTTTCAGCGCAGATTCATTCATCGATCAAACCTCCCTTGCCGCATGGGTGGAACGGTTGATCCGCTCCAGAACGAAAAGCACCGCCAGCGTGGTCGTCAGCAGAACAAGCGCCTGCACCGCCGCCATCGCCCATTCGATAAGCCCGATATTGTCGTAAAGCAGACGCGACAGCGTCAGCACCCGCCCGCCGCCCAGCAAACTGGGGGTGACGAAGGCGCTTATCGACAGTGCAAAGATAATTTTGATCGCAACAATCGCCCCCGGCAGCGTCAATGGCAGAGTGACTTTGACGAAAACCGTCCATTCCGACCCGCCGAGATCGCGCGCCGCCTCTCTGTATGTCGCCGGTACCTGCGCCATGATGTTGAGAAGCGGCAGAACGGCATAGGGCAACAGCACATGTACAAGGGCGATAATCACGCCGGTCTCGTTGAACACCAGTTGAAACGGCCCTATCCCCCAAAGGGAAAACAGCTGGTTAATCAAGCCCGATTCCGACAGCAGAAGCAGCCATCCGTAAGAGCGGGAGATAACGCTTACCAGCAATGGCGAAAACAGCGCCACATAAGCAAAAGCGAGATAAAAACGGCTACGCACCCGCAACAAGGCCGCCGCGGTCGGATAAGCGATCAGCAAAGTGATGATGCTGGCTAATGCGGCGATCCAGATGCTGCGCCAGATAACCCGCCAGTTGAACGGATCGCTTAGAAATGCGTACCAGACCGAAAAGCCCGGTCCCGCGCCAGAAATGTCCCGCAGATTGAACGAATAGGCGCCAAGCATCAGCATCGACGCGACAAACGGCAGCACCACCAGCACGAATCCCGGCCCCAACAGCAAGGCCAACTTTATATAGCGCCGCCGCTTTAGCGCAGGCGGCAATGAAATAAGCGGCGGCGAGCTCATTCTTCGGAATCCTCGGCCAGCGAGGTGGCGCGGATCGGCACGGCGGAATCGGCGGACCAGCCCAGCCGTACCGGATGCCCTTCTCCCAGCGGCGCGACGTTGGCCAGCGATTGCACCTGTAGCCGCCGACCATCGGCCAGACGAACGCGATACAGCACGGTCGCGCCGAGAAATGCGACTTCCGTCACCACGCCCTCCGCCTGATTCGTCATGCCGGCATCGGGCGAGATGGCGATGCGTTCGGGACGCAACGATAGCGTCACGCGCTCGCCGAGGTGCGCTGACGGCACCGTATCGACCAGCATGGAAAACTCGCCGTCTTCAACACGCCGCACCCCGTCTTCCGCTGCCAGCACCGTCCCCTCAACCAGATTGGTCTGGCCGATAAAGCTGGCCACAAAACTTGTCGCCGGGCGCAGGTACATTTCCGCCGGCGTCCCCACCTGTTCCACCACGCCGCCATTCATTACCGCCAATCGGTCGGAGAGACTCAGCGCTTCGGCCTGATTATGAGTGACGTAAATAAACGTGGTGCCGGTCGAACGCTGAATACGTTTCAACTCCCGTTGCAGCCGCAGTTGCAGTTTAAAATCCAGCGCGCCCAGAGGCTCGTCGAGCAACAGGACATCGGGCTGATTCACTAATGCGCGGGCAACGGCCACCCGCTGTTGCTGACCGCCGGAAAGCCCGGCGACGCGACGCCCCTCGAACCCGGAGAGATTCACCACGTCCAGCATCTCTTCGACGCGACGGACAAGCTCCGCCTGACCGATGCGTTTCAGCCTGAGCCCGAAAGCGACATTGTCGAAAACGTTAAGATGAGGAAACAGCGCATGTTTCTGGAACACCAGATTGGTCGGACGGCGATTAATGGGAATGTCGTTCATCCGCTGACCGCCTATCAGCACGTCGCCGGACGAAGGCGTTTCAAGACCCGCGATGATCCGCAATGTGGTGGTTTTTCCGCAGCCGGATGGCCCCAGCAGCGAAAAAAACTCGCCATTTTTCACAGACAGATCGATCGACTTGACCACCCGCTCCGCACCGAATAATTTTTCGACGGCCTTGAGCACCACGTCGGCCATTCACTTCTCCCGGTTAATGGATAAAAGACAGACCGGCGCAGCGGGTAGTTGCGCCGAGCCAGGCGTGTTCGCCCATCAAATATTGGCTTTGACCCGTTTATTCCACAGCGCGGACCATTTCGGCCCGTTAGCCGCGATTTTCGCGTAGTCGAGTTGCAGCGCAGCGTTAATCGCGTCAGCGCCGATCGTCGGATCATCGGCGATTTCCGCCGGAAGTTTGACGTTGTCGGTGAGGGGAATGACATTCGCCGTCAGGCAGTAATCAAGCACGTTTTCTGCGGAAAGCGACAGATTGATCAGTTCACGGGCCGCTTTCAACTGCGCTTCGCTGGAACCATTGACCAGTTGAAAACCTTCCGGGAAAGCCACCTGCCCTTCTTTCGGCGCGCTATAGCCTATAGGCGCGCCGCCCTTGGCCCACGGCAACGCCACGCCGCGAAAATGCGGCGCCAGAACGACTTCTCCGGAGACTAAAAGCTGCTGTAACTGGGCATTCGAGGTAACCAACGAATGGAATTGACCGTCACGCGCCGCCTTTTCGTAAAGGGCAATAGCGGGTTCGATATCGTCTTCTCCGCCGCCATGCAGCTTGGCGACGGCAACCAGACCGTTTCCGGCCCAAAAACCATCAAACAGAGCGACTTTGCCCTTGAGCGCCGGATCAAAAATCGCGTCCCAGCTATCGGGCGCAGCGGCGCCGAATTTCGCGGTGTTGTAGACCAGCCCGCCGGCATCCATACAGAAGATCGCGCCCAGATCGTCCTTCTGCCGATACGCCGGCAAAATGTGCGCGACATTGGGTACGGTAGCCTCATCGATCGGCAACCACATATCGACAAGTTTGCCGCGCTCAGCGGCATCCAGATTAAAGAAGCCGAAATTGACCAGCGGCGAATCAGGATCGATATCTCTGGAAACCGCCAGCTTTGGATAGGTACTGGCGTTGGTGCCGGCAATGATATCGATTTTCACGTGGGGATTGGCGGCGGCATACTCGCGGGCAAGGCGACGGGGAACCGGTTCCTGAGCGCCGGTCCAGATAAACTGCGTCACCGTGGAAGCGCTCTGCGCCCAGCCGCGCGCAGGAAAAAGAGCGGCCACACCCAGGCCCGCAGCGCCCGCCAGAAAGGAACGGCGACTAATGGCGCAACGCGCCAGCGGAGATTTAAACGCCGTCATAGCGATATACCTTCTTTTCCACACCTTTATTTATCGCCTTCGCCAGCCTTGGACGAATGCGAACCGGGCATGAAAAATAAAAGCATTGTGAATTATTGTAAAATTACTATATTGGCAATAGTTATCCGTTTTTCGGCTTAACCATCGTTTTTTCCTATCAAAAATTGATGGGCTCCATTTCTTTATCCGATAAATATCAGCCCGATAAACGCCGTCGCCCGCCGCCTAAATTTTTGTTTACCCGTCAACGCTAATGTAAAGCGCAACTGGCGCTTTTCGGTCTGACCGTTGGCATCCCGAACTTTTTGCACCTCTCCCTTTTTTAATATCATGGCGGTTCTATCGCCCTTCTGTCTTGGTGCCGGAGTCTGCGTGAAAAAGTTGTATCGGTGTAGGGCTGTGCTTCAACGATACAGATGTTCTGTTATAGACTAATTCGTTAGCGTGTCACGCAAACACGCGCCAAGCAGCGTTTTTCCCAAAAACAGGCCCTGAATCCGATGACAGAACGAAAGACGATCCCGCTGAAGCAGCAGGAGCAAAACAGCCGACAACGTATTCTCCGCGCCGCGCTTGGCGTTTTCGCCGAGTCCGGCTTCGACGGCGCATCCTTGCGGGAAATCGCACGTCGCGCCAAAGTCCATCAACCGGCCATCGCCTATCATTTCGACAACAAGGAAACGTTATGGAAATCTGCGGCAAGCGCCATTACCGACAAACAGCTCCATTTCCTGAACGAAACCATCGAACAAATTCAGGACGGCGATCGTCGCTTAGCTGAGGTATCGTACCTGTTCGTCCGTTTCGTCGCGGAACATCCGGAATGGTCCATGTTCATCGTCGGCGCCGCCGGACAGTCTAACGATCGATCCCGCTGGCTGGCGGAGACCTGTCTGAAACCTGTCGCCGAACGCCTCTTCCGCTGCGTGACCAATAGTCCCTGGCCTGAAACGGATAGCGAGCAAATCTGGGCGGTGAGTCTTACTGCGCTCATGTCCGGCGCCTCGATCATCTTCGCGAAACGCTCGCTGATTGCCGAGATGTCCTCGGTAGACACCCACTCCGAGGCCTTTATTCAGGAATATGCCCACTCTCTATCCGCGGCTTTGAAAGGCCTGATCGCCGCTCGCCGCGTCACTCCCAAGATTGAGTGATCCCGAACGCTCGCTTGACAGTTCAAGTCATTTCAGCCTAAATTTTATCAATCGATAAAATTATTGCGTGCCGCTCCACGCCCAAGGAGCGGCAATAAACCTGACCTCACGGCGTATTGTTGACCAGAGGTTGCCCACCTGTTCTGCCGCCGGCATGCGGCAATCCCATTATCTGGAGAGTTCGAATGGCGACATACAAAATGATAATTGATGGAAAATCGGTGGACGGCGCAGCGACGCTTGATGTGATCAATCCGGCTAATGAGCAAATCATCGCCAGCGTCGCACGCGCCGATGCGGCACTGGTGGATCAGGCCGTCCAGGCGGCGGCGCGTGCCTTTCCTGCCTGGGCGGCGCGCGATATCGCCGAGCGTCGGAATGCGCTGCTGGCCATCGCCGCCGATATCGAAACACAGGCCGACGAACTGGCGGGCCTGATAACCGCCGAGCAGGGAAAAACGTTGCGCGAAGCGGCGCAGGAAGTGGCCTACACGGTGGGACTGTTCCGCGCGCTGAGCAGCATCGACCTGCCCGAGGAGCCGGAACTGGACGACGAGGAAAAAAGAATTATCCAGTATCGCACGCCGCTTGGCGTGGTGGCGGCGATCGGTCCCTGGAATCAACCGCTGCTGCTGCTGGCGGTGAAGCTCATTCCGGCGCTGCTGGTGGGCTGTACCGTCGTGCTGAAGCCCGCGCCCACCACGCCGCTTTCCGGTATCCGTCTGGCGGAAATCTGTTCCGGGCATCTGCCCGCGGGCGTGGTCAACGCCATCGTCGACAACAACGATCTCGGTGAAACCCTGACGCGACACCCGCTCGTCGCTAAAATCAGCTTCACCGGCTCCACCGCCACCGGCAAAAAGGTCATGGCCTCGGCGGCTACCTCGATCAAGCGAGTGACGCTCGAACTGGGCGGCAACGACGCCGCCATCGTGCTCGACGATGCCGACCCCGTCGAGGCGGCGCGCAAGATCTTCGCCGCCGCCATGATCACATCAGGTCAGATCTGTTTTGCCGTGAAGCGGGTCTACGTACACGACTCACTCTACGACTCGGTCAGTTCCGAGCTGGCGCGGCTGGCCGACGCGGCGACGATCGGCGACGGCGCCAACCCGGAGACGGATTACGGCCCGCTGCAAAATAAGGCGCAGTTCGATAGGGTGCTGGCGCTGATCGAAGAGACGCGCCCAGTCGGTTCGATTATCGCCGGCGGGACGCCCCATCAAGGCCCCGGCTATTTCGTTCGCCCCACCATTGTGCGCGACATCGACGATAGCGCCCGGCTGGTGCGCGAAGAACAGTTCGGGCCGGTGCTGCCGGTACTCTCCTTCTCCGACATCGACGACGTCATCCGCCGCGCCAACGCCAGCGAATACGGCCTGGGCGGCACCATTTGGACCGGCGATTGGCAACGCGGCATCGAAATTGCCAGAAAGATCGATACCGGCACGGTCTGGATCAACGATCATATGGCGATCCATCCGCTGGTCGCCACCGGCGGCGCCAAGCAGTCGGGCATCGGGCGGGAACTCGGCGTGGAAGGCATCAGGGAATTCACCCAAGGCAAGGTTATCTGGGCGAGCAAATAGGCATTAGATAAATAGTCCGGCGTAATTTCCAGCAGATGCGCCAGCGTACAAAAATTGTTTGCAGCCAGCGGCCGCAGCGACGTACAAAGTTGATCGTCGGGCGTGTCGCTGCGCACCCAGTCGCCCTTCATGGAAAAGACTGAACTACGTTCCAGAGCCGCATTTCACGGCTTCCGGCATTACCGTTAGGCGCGTGATGTCCGCTTAGGAAACAGCACCTGCATGGCGCTCAATTGACTCGTTCACTCCACGATATGTAACGATCATCGAATCATTTTTTGAACATTTCATATAATTAGCACTTTTTAAGTAACGAGAACATTATTGAATTGTCGGCCGCTCTATGTAGAATTACGCCATTAATCTTTGGCAATCCCAAATAACAAACCCGTCTTTACTCTGCGTAGAGTCCGTGCGGTAGCTATGTCTTGGTCAAAATTTTGAGATTACGGGCGCGGTCAGATGGAAAAATAGTTGTGCTGCGAGGATGAGCTACGTACTGAACTATACAGACTATCCTATTCTCAGACAGACAAACAAGACAGTCTCTGTCGAAGATGAGAAATAGTATTTTTATCATGCATTAGATTGAATTGATTATCTGAATAAAGCGTAGGAAAATCAGATTTGATTGTTAATGATCAATAATTGCCCATCGAGTTATTAAAAAAGGATTAATTTTATTCTAAATTTCTGTCTGAAGAGAGGCGACAGTACATTCTGGAATAGGTAATCTTTGTTCATAACATTGCTATTTCAATAATACCGATGCCAGTTATACGAAAAAAAAACCAATTTCTGAGAATTGTGATGAAACGATCTATTCTATTTCCGTTATGTTCAATACTGTTAGTCGCCATCGTTCACGCCGCTGATAAAACATCGTTCGACCCTGTTGATTTTATAAAAAAAATGCCATATCACCAGGTGGTTAAAGAATTGGCTTTAGCCCGCTGTATTGCACTGGTATCAACAGAAGACACGCTCTTTTCTCTGGATGCGGCCAGAACAGCAAATGCAATGAGAGAATGGATGCCTTTTGATATTGAAAACGCCGATCAGAAAGTGAATGCGCTGATCGATAAATACAAGTCGATCTATAATCCGTCACACCGTGAAAACGGACCGGATACCAAAGGCGTGACGTTAAATTGCCTGCGTCTCTACCATAGTCCAGATCTTGACAAGTTGTCTCGCGAAGTTATTGACGGCGATCCCGACCATACCTGGTATCAGGATAATCCATAATAAAAGCTTTCAAATTTATGCAGTTCTTAGGAAAAGAAGTCATGACTGGAGTATCTATGAAAACGATGAAAAAATATACCCTCGCCGTTTTCTCGCTGCTGTTTATCAGCCCGCAAAGCTATGCGGAGTATGCCGTCTCTGATAGTTTTACCTTCAAAGATCATAAATTAAGTCTGATCCAAAATCAGCGGAATTGTCAGTTAGAAGTTTCATCTTCGGGGCAGAAAAAAGTGCATCATCTTGCCCTGACTGGTCCATGCTACTTTTTGCGCAATGGCGGTTCTTCCCCCCGGCGATATGGTTATCCTGACGTAAACGCAGAGGCGGTGTTTATTATTCTCGGTAACCCAGTGTCGGCCGATGAACGGGAAATCTGGAATCTTCCATCAGGTGAACAATGTGGAACTCAGGGGCAAGGATTAGTTTTTGACGGCGTACAGTTTCGCATTAGCCAAAAGACATTGAATCGAACACTGCTATGTAAAGAAAAGGGAAGCGATGAGAAGAACTATCGGTTCCTGAACCATTAGGGGAAAATAATAAATAGGCATCCGGTTTTACATTTTTTAAATAAGCGTCTATATCTACCCTACCGTGAATGAATACATTTATATCGAGTGATGTTTATATGGTAAATAAAAATTATTTTTTACTGTCTGCGGTTTTCTGTTCGATGCTAGTGATATCGCCACTGGCTTCAGCTAACCAAGAAAGAATCGATCCTGCACTCATAGAGGGACAAATTTCTCGTAACGATGTGAATCTTAGCGGTACAGATCTTCTACGTGCATGGACTGCTCAAAATGATAACCAGGCAAGACAACAAGCTGATATGTATCTATTAGGTGTTTTAGATGCCACAGAAGGAAAATCCTGGTGTAGTTATAATATTTTGAAATCAATCACTTTAGAAGAAATTGTATTTTCATATTTTAAAAAATTACCTGCTGAAAGATTACAGGAAAGAGCTTCTCGCCTGATTGAAGAGGCTTTAATACAAAACAATTCATGCAAAGAAAGGAGAAAGTGATGACCCGTTCAGTAGTGTAGATGGGGAAAAACCTTTATGCTGATATTATTACCTTTCAAATATTATGAATTACCCTCCAGCATCGCAATTGAATCTATTATTCTCACCATAGATAAAAATAACGATCTGGAAATCGATTCGGTTTTGACAGATAAAATTGGTTCATTGGGCGCAACTAAGATTTCAGAGCTTAGAAAATTGTATAGTGAAAATGACTAAGGAAAATATGACATGTTGATAAATGAAACGAAGGGTCACTGATATGACTGCTAAAATAAATTATGGCCTTGCCCTTTTAGCTATATTTTCAACGCCTGTTGTTGCCCGGGTAGATTACACATCAGAAGAATATCTGAAGAATTACGCATTAAGTACTTGCTTAGCGCAAGGATATCATTCGGAAGAAGTCAAGAATGATGCGGCGGCGGTTGCCAGCGGCTATCTGGAGTTTGGCAATTATTCTCTCGAAGCTCATATTGCGACAAGAAACCTGGCTAAGAAGTTTTTAGCTAAGCAATATGGCAGTCAATCTGGCGAGCCAATGATAACGGCGAAATGTATTGATTTTTATCACAGTAAAGAATTGCGAGATCTTGTTAACAACTTTAAAGACAAAACAGACAATTAATGCCTTCACGGGGTATAGCACTTAAAGAAAAGGGTAAGAATGTATTCGTGAGATATTTTATCTTTACCAGGAAACTGTATTTGCCAAAAACGTATGTGTTTCACCAGTATCGGATGCAGATTTGTTGAATATTTAACATGATAAGTTTCAATTGATTAACTGAACGGTTCGTAGATGGAACGATTATCACTGGCAAGTGCTACTACTGTGTATTGGCAGTTGATTAACCAAGCTAAGTGGAGATTGAACGTCATGGCATGGCTGGGATTTATTACTTCCTGGGTGATTACATTACTCTACATCTGGAATGGGAAAGATAGTTTTAATCAAAGGAATTGGATTCTTTTTGCTTTAATACCTATTTTCATACTTATAGGCATGGTTATATTTGGCTTAGCGTTAAAAAACATTCTTACTGTATGGCCTTTTATTTCTGAACATACCGCAAAAACGGCAACGATCATTCTCCCGGCCTCCTTACTATCTATGTGGGGAATGAAGTTCCTCGTGGTAATGCTTTGTACCGCGTTCAGCAGAATGCTGGACTTCCATCATAAGCATAATACCTTTGAAAATTATGCAAAATTATCATCTCTTTCAAACAATTTTGGCCCGACGCTCTTGATATTGGCAAAATGTCTTGTCTCCGCTGGGAGTATACTGATTTTTTACGGCATATGGATTGGCACAACTTACTAAGTTTACGGGGTTTTTATGAACGTTGATCATAGCTATGAGTTTCCGGTGACGTCAGCGTTAAGGCGGAAGGAGAAATGCTAATCAGTGGATTCATAGTCAATATTAAATCGATGAAAAATTTTGAACCACCGTATGAAAAAGAAGAGCTAACGGAAGAAATAAAAAAAGAATATATGGATAAAGCAATAAAAAAAACAGCAGGAACATATATGGAAGTCAAGTTTGAATAATCCTTCAGTTGCCCGTGGAAGGCCAGCCTTTCTGAAGGATAAACGGCAGTGAAGCACTGTCCGAGTTTTTCTCTTTCTCCCCCTTCGGCACTGACGTCCCATCAGCGGCAAACACAGCCATTACATGAGCAAGACGCGCGACCTCGTGGAAGCAAATTAGTGCAGGCGGTAAAAGGCGAAACGGAAATTATCTCCGTCAAAGGTAAACTTGATACGACGGTGGAAAAGGAGAATAATAAAAGACCATACAAAAACAATCAATTCTAAAAAATTAACAAAACTTGATTAAAGGCCGTAAAAATCTCATGTATGATTAAGTTATACAGATGCTGGCACAGAAGGTGGGAGCTTTCATCCCATAGATAACTTTAGATAATTCGTTGGCCGCACACACTCCCCTTCTGTGATTTTCAACTTCGCAGGTTTTACTATGATTAATAAATTGTTAATTATGATATTGTTTTTTTCATCTTATGTTG
Organism: Brenneria sp. g21c3; assembly: GCF_040240345.1. Classification (NCBI taxonomy): domain Bacteria; kingdom Pseudomonadati; phylum Pseudomonadota; class Gammaproteobacteria; order Enterobacterales; family Pectobacteriaceae; genus Brenneria; species Brenneria sp. g21c3. Next base: position 81,145 of record NZ_JBEIAB010000019.1, read on the forward strand.
TAGCCAATACTGATTGCAGGTCTATTGATGAAAAAGCGCAGGAAAAGGCTACCCATTTTGATAGTACAGATAATGGATACACTGTTATTGGGAAAGACAGGTCTTATTTTTATACGGCTCCTAGTCAAGATTGCAGACATAAGCAATTGTTCATTATTCCTGGGGATAAAGTTAACGCTTATTTAGACTACAATGGATATTATTATGTGATTTACTTAAATAAAAATGGACAACAAGTAGAGGGATGGGTAAAACAGAAACAATTACAACCTAATGATACCGGCGTAGCGCCAAAACTAACAAATTAAATGTAGTATAGAAACTCGTTCTGGATCAGTCTACCTGCACAACACACTAGCAAATGGCTGACTAATCATAGGCCAGTCAACGCACAGATATCGTGCATGCGTAATGAAGTATTGATTAACTCAATTAATAATTTAAAATGAAAATCCCCCCATCATAATAATTAATTATGATGGAAGTTAAATAAAACAATCGAGCGAATCGATGCACTAAAGTGGTGATCAAATGAAACAATTAAAAACGACGATAATGGCTTTAGGTTTATTCACTGTAACCAGTTTCACTTATGCTTCCTCATTATATACAGGACAATGGATAGGAGAAGCCAAGAGTTCTCAAGATGCTGATGATGTATCAATGCAAATATGGCTGCATGAATCTTCAGGAAAAATTATTGGCCGCTATTGTCTGATTTATCAAGGTGGAAACCGAATAGATTGCTCAGGAGATGATGAAACCAATATTCGAGGGAAAGTGGATGGAAGCGCAAAAGCGATTATTACTTTCGATAGCTGGTTTGGCGGAAAAAATGGCAAAGCGACTTTGGTCGCCAATGATTCATCGCTTCATTGGCATCTGGTAGATAAGCCCAATGGACATCAGAGTTATATTCCATCTTCTTTTTACTTAAAAAAGATATCGGGGAATTATGACGATGTAAAATATACCAAATAATTCAATAACAAGAATCACGGCATAAGCATTATTAACCTTTGTCATAACTTCATTTCGCTCTGTGATAATGTGATGCTCACGGTAATTAGCCATAAAGAAAATGATGCGTTAACACTACCGGGCAAGGCTATTATTACAAAAGATAAATGGCGGCATAAAACCTCTCGCAACCGTCACCGCCCTTCCATGCGGCAACGGTTGAAAAAGGTACGCGACTTTGGAAAAAGTCAGTTCACCCCGACGAGCGCAAACCTAGGGTTCCATCTGCCCCTGTTGACGCAAATGCCTGACCAGCACGCGTCCTTCGGGAATAAACTCCGTGCCAAAACGCACCAACCCCACCTCTTTTAATTCCGCTTCAATGGTGTAGCGCAGATAGCCCGGCGCAATTTCCGGCAACAGCGTCAGGGTGACCTGCTTTAGGCGCGGCTCATATTTCAGCAGCGTAAGGCGCATGGTCGCCATCAGCAGATGCGACGTCGCCGGCAGCCCTTGTAATATCTCATTCATATCCGGCAGGCCATAATCCGGCAAATGCGCCAGCGTACCGGCGCGACTGTTGAGAATACGCTGCATATTATCCAGCACCGACATAATGACCTGCTGGCGCTCGTCAACCTGATGGATATCCAGCTCGCCGGTAAAATTAAAGGTCAGCATTTCATACAATGAGGGATTCATTGCGCCGTTAATCCTCCGGCAACAGTTTCAGGCCGCCGTTCTCCAGTTGGATTCGCCGCGCTTCGTCCGGATCCAGATCGTTGCGTTCCAACACCACTCGCCAGGTATCGCCCTGAATATCTGGCGAGCGGAATAGCCCGATCACCGCGACATAACGCGCACCCGCCTCCATCGGCATGTCCAGCCCCGCTACCCCGTCAGGCATTACCGTGACGTCGCGCTCAGCCAGAATGTCGCCCTTGAGCGTCTCATTCGCGCTGGTTAAAAGCGTCTGGTAATCCGCCCGATCGAACGCCTGGCGCTCTCTGAGCTGATAAACCCGGATAACCGTCGCCAACGGCGCGTTATTGTCATCGACATTGACCGTGCTCCGGGTGGTGAAATCGAGATGCAGCGTCTTGATGGTTTTGTAAAACAACGATTTCGTCATGGAAACCGTACCGTCAGAGACGCTTTGCGTTAACCCGCAACCGCTGAGCGTGGTAGCCAGGATCAAAGAAATTGCCGCCGGAGCGACACCAAATTTAAAAGTGATAACCGCCATCAATGGCCTCGCGTTTAACAGTATTGGGCTCCAGACCTCGATAAATACCCAGGTGGATGGTGACATCCTCCGAGAACCCGGATTGTGACATATTATTTTTATGACGGGCGTCCTGCTCGTCCCCCTTCGGGCCGTCGCAAGCGACGTTGAAAATCGCTCCCTGCGATTTTTTAAGACTCAACAAACTGTTACGACCAAGCAGCACCTCGCGACTGCCGAGCGTGGCGGAGGGCAACGCGCTGCGCGGCACTCTCAGACGCAATCTTGCCGTACATCGCCAACCGAGATAGACCCGTAGCAAAACCACCAGATCGCTGTGAAGCTGTCCATTCTCCATCCAGGCTTTGGCCTGCTCAGGAGTCGCTGGATAGAGCGTCAGTTCAAGCTGGCTATTCGCGTCAATGGCGCTTTTGCCAAGCACCTGGCGTTGGGACAAATTCACCGCGCGTTTGCCGCCGAGCGACACCCGTTGCCGGATGGCGACCCGCTGCGGGTAGTGCGCCCGCACCTCGGCATGCGTTTCGGGCGACAACAGCTTAACCAGCGAAACAATACCCTCGGCGGTGCGCGTCGGCATGCGCATGGTGCTCAGCAACGCCAGAAAACGAGAGATCGGCGTGGCGATGTGTTTGGCCGCGCCCGGCACGCCCAACCCTATCAGCCCCAGCAGGCATTGCGACGTATTATCGCGCCCGCCGGCCTCAAAGGATGCCGGGTAGGAATACTTACGCCAGATGCGATAAAACTGCGTCAAAATACGATGATTGAAAATATCCAGAAACGCTTCCAGCGCTTCATGTCCCTCGCGCCGCTGGGCGATATCATCAAGATAGCTGGTCGGCAGCGGCGAATCGACGCCGTACAATCCGAGGAAAGTCGTACGAATGGTCGGCGGCCGTTCGGGATGCTGTTCGTCCCACTCCACCCGTTTCAGTTCGCTTACCGGAAATCCCATGCCCGGATGGGGCCGAAAACGCACCGGATCGTCTTTGGGCGTCAGCGTAGCGCCCAGCGGCGCCGCCGAGGGCTGAGCGAACTCAAGAAGCTGACAAAAACGATAGAAATTCGCTTTCGGCAGATTCGCCTGCAACGCCTCAATCAGCCGGGTATGCGCTGACTGTGATTCTCTTTCCATCGCAGGCACTCTCCGTTCGGTTGTATAATCAGCGTTAGCTGGGTGAAAAGATGAATATCGGCATACAAGGCGAAGAAGCGATTAAGCAGTTCGCCGAAAAGACAGATATCGCCCTTACCGCTAAACCCTTCATTGCTCAGCGTTACCTCAATATCCACCCCGCGCAGCATAAATCCTTTCTCGAAGCGCTGCACCAGGTGATGTTTCACGTCGACAATGGCCTCAAGCCGCCGACGATTCATTTCACTGTCGGTCCAGTCATAAAGCGCCAGCGTACCGCGCAGCACCTCGGCGTTATCCATCATGCTAAGAAAGTTCGACCCCAGATGGCTGAGCACCCGCCAGTGAAAACGGTCTTCCGCCGGCGGATAGCAAGGCATCGTCGGCGAACACAAATTACGTACGCGCAACGGCACCTGCGCCAACTGCTGCGCGCTGTCCAACAGCGTACTGCGCAAAGCCTTGCGCGGCAGTTGTCCATTGGTGCCGGTCATCCGCAGCGACAGCGTTTCGTCAGGAAACAATTTATCCGATTCGAACGCATCGCCGCCGAGGATCAGCCAGGTATCGTGCAGACCGGACGGCCCGCGCCGCACACGCGTGTGGAAATACCGTTCCGGCGCCGTATGGCGCAACATGCCGCCACGATGGCGGAAACTGGTAAAAGGCACATACTCTTGCTCTTTCACGCGCTTGGAAGAACGTACGCTGTCCACGGAATAGATTTCCGTATGCCCGTCCTGCACCCGCAGCGGGCGCAACAAATATTCATTTTCCAGTCCGGAAATGGTTAGAGGATCGGCGTCCAGTTCAAACAGGTTAATTACCGGCACGCAGTGCAACAGAATATTCTGCTCGCTAAAAGAGAGTTCATGCGGCCATGATTCATTCAGCACCACGTCCAACTCGAACCAGTCGAGATTATCCGGGAAATGAACCTTCTCCAACCCGTTAAGCTCAATGAACATGAACTTTTCGCGAAAGGTGAAATATTCCAACAGCAGTTGATAGCCGCTAAACGCGGCATCGCCTTTCGGCCACAGCAGATCTTCGCTGCCAAAACCCTGAGGAGAAAAATAGCCGTTCAACTGACGGCGCTCATTACCCTGCCCCGAATGACGCAGGTAGATCGTCTCGGTCTGACGGGTAAAAGCCAGATGCAGCGCCGAACTGACGGGGCTGTCCGCGTTGAGATAAAGCGGTAGCCGACTCAGATCCTCACGCTGCCAGTCCGCCAGCGCGCTGCAATTAAAGCGCAGGCGGATAACCGAACGCCCGTCGGCTTCGCTGTGCAGCGAGGCCTGACTCAGATCAAGCGGGCGCAGAAATAAGGGACGCGTTGTGCGATAGCGACAACGCGTGCCGCGTGCGCCGATCGGCCGGGAAATAACCTCAAATCCGGCTTTCACTTCATCACTGCTTTTCATATCCCGCCAGTTCGGCGCCAGTTCCACAATAGAAAGCGACGGAATAGTGCGCAGATAATGCGGCCACAGTAAACTGACCAGCCCTTCAGTCAGTTCCGGCAGGTCGTCATCCAGCTTTTCGCGCAAACGGCCCATCATAAAAGCGAAACCTTCGAACAGGCGCTCAACATAAGGATCGCGATCGCCGACTTTATCCAGATTAAGCATCGCCGCTCTGTCCGGATGGGCCTGCGCAAACTCCTTCGCCGCTTCTTTCAGGTAGCGCATTTCAGCTTCAAAATAGCGCAGGGTTAGATCATCCATGCTTTCCTCATCACACTTTTACCGGCCCGATAACGGCCGATTAAATATTTTAACACAGAATCAGTCGGTTACTGAGCGCATACCATCGCCGCCTTGACTGGGTCGATAGCGACCAGACCGGCGATGAGAGCATCGATTTGCTGCGCCAACGCGGTTTTATCTCCCTGACTGCGCTGCATTTTTACCCGCAGCATCTTCAGTAAACGCGCCCGGACTTCAAAGATCAGCTCCGGTTCCCAGTGTTGCAGTTGCAACGGCTGCGGAGCGCTATTCAGTTCATTGAGCAGGGGCAGCGCAACATCCGAGCGCCCGCCCTGCTCCGCCACCCGCGCCATCAGCAAACGCTGCAACCAGCGCTGACGCTGAGTCGCGATCTCGGGTAGCTGCCACAGCCAGGCCAGCGCGGCATCAATACCCTCGGTCTCAACCCGCACCATCGCTTCGCTTTCCAGCGATAAAATATCGTTATCGCCCTGGGTTGCGCTAGCCTGGAGATCCGGTTCGATAGGCGCCTGATTACCTTGCACATGCTGGTCAATCCATTGTCGGGTAATTTCGTCGGCAAAGGGCGTGCCATCGTTGTAGCTTTGCAATTCAAGATCGGGCAACCGCTCCAGAAACATCCCGAGGTCGCGCTTGATGATATCACCCCACTGCTCATAAGGGTGACCCGATTTGCTCAACGCCTGGCAGGTATACCATTGTAAATCCAGCCAGAAATGGTTCACGCCCTCGGCAAACATTCGTTCGGTTTGTTCAAGCAGTTCCAGCCAGTGCTGCTGTTGGTGCAGGCGTTTTAGCTGCGCGCGCAACTCGCTGCGGGGCGGCATCAGGCGGGTATGTCCGGAAGCATCCTGCGGCGGCAGTTGATGCAGGGTATCCCAGCGTAAGCTTCGCATCAGCCGTGCGCTGGAAAGCCATCCTTGAGGCTGATCGCGCAAGTAGCGCGACAGCTCGCGCGCCTGATCCAGCAAATCGCGGCCGGACTGGATACGCTGCGTCGGCGGCGGACTACTGTGCATTGTCTGGCTGGCTGCGGGTTGCAGAGCCGATTCGCCGGATGCCGCGGACTCCGCTGCGGGCCGCGCCGTAGACGGCGCGCCGCCGGAGCGCAGCAGCCGTTCATGCATCGTTGCCGCCAGCCCCTGCAAGGCCGGTCGGTTCTCTTCTTTCCAGTCGGCGAACAGATGATCCAGCAGCGCCAGCGCGCCGACTATTTTTTCAAAATCCGCCGCCGTAACCTCTGGATAGAGGTAGAGGCTGTCTTGTAACTTGCCGCCGGTCAGCCACTCCAGCGCCAGGCGGCGACTATTCTTGCGGGTTGGCAATAAGGTCTCGCCAAAAGTCGCCACCAGCCCCGCCAACAGTAGCAACCCCTGCGCCAGCCCCGCTTCCCCGTCACGATGCAATCGAGCCCAGATATAGTAAGTAGCGACGCGAACATCTTTACAGCGGGTGGTGAGCAAGGTTTCAGCCAGACTGCAAACCAAATCGGTATCTATCCCGGAAAGCTTGTTAACCTCATCGCGCATCCGTTGGAAATCGTCGTCATAGGCAGGATCCTCACCCACCGGCGACGCGCTATCAATCGGTTGCAGCCAGTGATGCCATCCATTCACCCACTTACGGGTTTCCGCCAGCGGGTCTCGTTGCCCAAAACAACTGATGATTAATTGTTGCAACATCTATGCATCCTTATCAATTATTCTAAAGACGGGTGGCTTCCTGATTAAATAAAAAGCTATTTTTGCACTTCTCATACAAATTTTCGCCAGAGCCACCGCCTTTCTTCAAAACATCTGCCGACATCAAGCTAATAACACAATATTTTAATTTATTTTAAGTGCATATTTTTTATCAAAAACCTTCCCTGATAAAAAATATGACGTCGTCAGCGTTGCACCCTGCAAAGAAACCACAAATTCACCGTTTTTACTTGGCACGCCGCGTATAACAACACAATTAAACCGCACTGGCGAATCCGGATCGCAAAGATGTATTTTTAATCCAACATCTGAAGGGCTAATTGAATAATTAGCTCTAGCGCCATCCGCAGGACCGGCATTTCCAGTGATAGTTACTTTGGCATAGTACGGTTTACCAACATAGCCATCAGGTAATTTATCCGGTGAAAACTCGACCTTAGATACACATCCTAAGATTAAAAGAGAAAAGCACAAAATCGTTATTCTTTTCATATGCCTCCCGAGCTTTTTCAAAACAGAAAACCCTCTTCCATTTTATCAGATAAATTTAATTAATTTTGAAGAAATATTTTTTATCAAAAACCGTCCCTGATAAAAAATATGACGTCGCTAGCGTCGCACCCTGCAAAGAAACCACAGAGTCACCGATTTTACTTGGAACGCCGCGTATAACCACACAATTAAATCGGACAGGAGAATCTGGATCGCAAAAAGAAATTGTTAACCCTGACTCCTCTGGTTTAATTTTATACTCAACACTTGCACCATCTACATGACCTGAGTTGCCAATGATAGTTACTTTGGCATAGTACGGTTTACCAACATAGCCATCAGGTAATTTATCCGGAGAAAACTCGACCTTAGACACACATCCCAAGATTAAAAGAGACAAGCACAAAATCGTTATTCTTTTCATATGTTATTATGGTATTTTTTCAAACACCATAGCTCCAAATGTATTTTTAAGGAAATCCGACAAGGTTAAATTTAACTCTAGCCAATCCTTGACCTCACCCCATGAAAATAAATTAAGTTTTACTATTTCGTTTAAATTACTCTCCAGTGTAACTGGCGTATTATCTTTCGCCAGTCTGACAGGGCCTTCCCAAACAATCCAGTGGTCTTTGAAGGGCGAATCAGCACCCAGTTGCAACATACCTGCCGATATCAAACTGGTAATATGCCGACCTTGCCCAACATAATTATTAAGCATAACCACATCACGTAATTTACTGTGAGTTAAAGAGATATTACTAAATAGTTTTCTTGATCCCATTTTAGTAAACCAATCTTCGATACGCCCCCACATAGTTATAGCAGAAACTTTATCGTCAGGAGAGTCATATGTCATCAATCTATTTTCTGAATCCCTCAAGCTAGCAAGTGAAATCCAGTCGATGCCTGATATCTTCTGTTTCCCATGAGAATAAAATAAATTCCCAGGTCTTCTGGTTTTAAAAGATGGTTCTATATTTAAGTCACCGATTTTTATTTTTCCATTGCGCCATAACCCTCTAACTATGGCTTCATATAAATCAGGTCTATCTATAAGCAAACAATAAAAAAATGCGGCAGGACCACATAACATGGTTTCTTGTTGAAATGGATAAGGATACACACGGACGCCAAGAGACGGACTTCTTAATGTGGAAGAGGACATTCTTATTTGCAGTTCACTATCAATTTTTTCTTTACTAAACGGGTCAAGAGGGTCGCCGATAGGATGTTCTGGTGCAATAAACATTCTTTCTTCACAAGAAATTTTCACATGATAGCTATTTATATTCCCTTGTTCTGATTTTTTCACCTGTTGAGATGTTTCAAAATAGCATACATTTTCTTTTCTATTAGATGAAACCAGTTTCCCACTTATCATATCTTGCAACCGATACATCCTGCTAACCGGTTCATGAAAAACTCGGATATACTCTTCGCCGGATTTTCGATACAACATGACATCCATAATATAAATAGTCGATAAATCATCACCAGTTTCTTCTGTCTCATGCGTACCTGTTGTGTAACCAGAACGTACGGATTGTTTTTTCACCTGAAGTAAAAAAATTTTTTCACCACTTCCCTTGGTTTTATGTATGGATAAATCATAATAAATATGTTGATAGGGTATATTAGAGCTAAATTTAGTGTATATACGATATTTGGCCACAGCCCCCCCCTTTAAAATATCAGCTCTGTAATAAACGTATGGATATAGATTCTTCACGGCTTCTGGTAAATACTTCAGTGTAGCCTTGCATATCCGTAGTTCCCTTTGTATATGTCCCATCAGGAAAATAGGCGATATAATCAGTTTTCACATATGGTTTATCCATATCATCTGTCATAAGAAATCGAATATTATAATCAGCTACATTATTAAACTGAGGTAATACTGGCGGTTCTATTGACGCAGATCCCATCCGCTGCACCACCGGCGTCTTCAGCAACACGTTGTTCGGCGCCCCCAGCTCTATCTGCCCGTCCTTAAGTCGGATATACCCGCCGCCGCAGTTCAGCAGCATTTCCGTCTTCGCCGTCACCACCACCCTGTCGTCCTGACTCGCCACCGTCAGTTCCTTTTGCGCCAGCAAATCCAGCCCATCGCTCTGCGCCTGCACTTCCACCTTGCCCTGCGCCGCCAGCATCTTTATTCCCAGCCGGTGCGCAAACAGACTCAATGCCTCACGCACCGCCACGCGAAACGATTTGCCGATGCTGATGTCCCCGTCCGCTCCGCTCGTGGCTATCAGACTCTCCCCCGCCGACAACTGCACGCTACCCGGCGTCACCTCCGCTATCCCCGACGGCGACGATATCAATACCCCCTGCTGCTTCAGCCCCTTCAGCGTATCGTTCAGCAACGCCGTCTGCTTTTCGATATCCGCCAGCTCCGCTCTCGCCGCCTGCGCCGCATGCCTCAACCCCTTCGCCTCCGACAACGCCTGCTCCAGCTGCGCTATCGCCGCCGTCATATCCAGCGCCTCGCCCTGCGCGCCTGCCTGTTCGTCCGCGCTGATGAACAGCCCTTTCCCCGCCCGTATCGAGCCCCACTGGTCGGTGCGCAGCTCAAACCCTTCTCCCCGCCGCTGACGGCTGCCGTCCACCAGATGCCCCAGGTTCAGCTGCGACTTGCCGCCGTACTCGGTCGACAGCTTGATATGCTCTTTGCCCCGCTCGTCCTCCATCCGCAGCTTGTTGTTCGCCGGCGTGCGGATGACATTGCGCTTGTTGTTCGCCTGCGTTACGTGGTCCGGGTGCCTGGAGTCGTGCAGCGCATACGCAATGTACGGCCGGTCCGGGTTGCCCTCCCCGAACGCTATCGCCACTTCCGTTCCCGCTATCAGCGGCAGGTGCATGCCGTAGGTGTCCCCGCTGTACGGCTTCGCCAGCCGCACCCACAGGCTTTCATAACCCGTCTTCCAGTTGTCCAGGTCGAAGTCGAACTTCACCCGGTAGCGCCCCTGCTTGTCCAGATGCGCATAAGCGTCGCCCTGCGTGATGCTCGTCACCCGCGCCGGCAGCGTTCCCGCTATCGTCGGCCGGGGTTCCGGCGTGGGACGAAAACCCACCGTCTCGCTGTACGGTATGCCGGTAAATGTCAGCGTATAGCTGCTGTCCCGCCGCGCCCCGGCGCTGACCG